>RECT01000036.1 GCA_007693875.1 Spirulina sp. DLM2.Bin59 | reverse complement strand
AATGAATAGCATAGCGGAGTCCCCGTTTCGTGCCCCGCCAGCGGTAGAGTCGCAACGCGCCCGCGATCAGTTGGCGTTGTTTGGCTAAACTTAGACTAGAGGTTAGGGGCCACCCCACCCAATGGGCTAGAAACGGCAACATTGCATCGGGAGCGGTGCGAGGGTCGAGATAGGCCCAAAGATTATTTAGCATTTGAACGTTCGGTTCAAAGGCTTGTTCAAAAATCTTTAAGAATCGTCCCACAAAATCCACATCCCGATAGAGGCTGGGGACAAAATTCAGGTAAAGGCTGCGGGGACGGATCAACAACTCAAACTCAGCGGTCTGTTCATAGGTTTGGGTGCTGGTTGTGGTGCTGTAGCTAACGGTGAATTGACCCTGATAGTCCAATTGCAGCGGTTGCCCCGGTATTGCCCCTCCAGGGGATTCAAAAAAATCCGTCGCAATTTGGAAATACAACACCAACTCTAACCGGCCATGGCCCGGCAGGTGATGGCCTTCCCCCCCCACCTGACACCATTGGGGCGGAAAATCGCCCCGGGTTTGCCATTCAATGGTGATCGGGTCAGGGGTTTGGTTTTCCAGGCGCACGAGGAGTTCACTGGGTTCGCCGGGATAAATCACTAGGGTGCAGCCCTGTGGTGGTAATGGGGTAGAGGCCTTACCCAGTAGAGAAACTTCAGTCTTACTCTGCCCAACCCGCTGAGAGCGACCTTCTGGCAGGCCCATGGCTGTCAGTTGAATCTGAATCGGGAAGGTATCGGTTTGGGTCATGATCGCTCACCAGAAGTGGGGATGGGAAGGTGAAAGTTAAAAGGGAGAAGGTGAAAGTTAAAAGTGAAGAGACTTACTTTTGCCTTTTACCCTTTACCTTTTTAAATGATATTAATCACATGGCTAGACCGGAGGATATCGTCACGCCAGGAACAGATTAGCCCCAGGGGGCCGGGATCGACTTGGAGATCCTGGGGGAGGGTGCGGAGCCAATCACCATTGCGGCGTTCTAACTTAAATAGTTGCAATGTGCCAAGGTACCGCACCCCTTCTTGACCCTGAAATTGGGTAATGATGTCCGAGGCATAGACGGGCCGGCCAAATTCCCAGCCGCGCCCCGATTGGCCGCCGGTGATCGGGTTGAGGAATTGGTAAAGTTGGGTTTCGAGGCGTTGGCGGATCTGTTGGCGGGCGATGGGGTCGCGGTATTCCGGCTCTAGGGCTACCTCAACTTGTACCCCCACCCCTACATAGTTGGGTTCGCAGCAGCGGACTTCGACGCCGATTAATCGCCGCTCATCCAGGTAGCCCAGCACCGATTCAATCAGGAAGGGGGAGAGGGTGAGTTGTTCGGGGGCGGTGCCGTTTTGGGCGATCGCCCCTGCGTCAATATCCGGCACGAGCACCAATTGCACGGTGCCGGCATCTTCTTTGCGGATCGTCGATAAACAGCGGGCCCGGGCGATCGCCCCTTGGCCGGCTTGTAAAGCGAGGGTTTCAAAGTCCTCAGTGGTGACGGCGCGATCGCGGGTACGCAACAGCTTCGGCACCCGCAACACCGCCCCTTCCAGGGTCTCCCCATCGGCCCCATCGCGGGCGGGGGTGTGGTTCGTCACCTGGGCCACATAGGGAACCGCCGACTTAACAATGCGGATTGTCTCCCGCTTGACATTGCCCCGTTGACCACCGCCGGTACGGTAGGCCACCATCGTCAGCATTGAGCCACGGGGAGGCACTGCACCATACTGCTGCTCCCCTTGGCGGGAGGTGGGGGCCAGGGTTGTGCCCGCAGGGGCGTTCACCGTCGGGGGTTGTCGCCATTGGTTGGTTTGGGCCAAAAGTTGCCCCGGCTCCTGGATCAGGGGGCCAAATTGAATTTCCCCGGTGCGGGAATCGAGGGTGTAGTGGAGGTCCCCCGGCCCCGAATCTGCAAAATCCGCCACCTCCTGCCAAATTTGCGGCAAGCTTCCCGGCGGAGTCACCCGGAGATATTCCCCCTCACAGCGGGGCAAAATTGGCGCACCCATCAAGGTGAACTTCTGCCCGGGCGACCCGTCACTTTCCCCCAAAATTTCATGGGTAATGCGGGCAGATTGGGTGGCGGTGGTGGTTCCCCCCAGGGAACGACAGGCGAGGCCGACAATGCGGGGGGTGTTTAAATAGCCCGGTTGCTGGGCGGTTTGCCGTTCATAAACACAGCGTACCCACCGCCCTTGATAGGTTCCGAAGGTTTCCACGGGCCAAGCCTGGGGACAGTGGAGGATGACATCTTCCCCTTGGAGGGGGTTGCCACCGTTGCGGGTGACTTCACTGAAGCTAAACCCTTCGGTGTGGTCGTCTGCCTCTTGTAACAGGATGGGAACCCAACGGCTCCCGGTCCAGGCTTGCCAATAGCGGGGGGGATGTTCGGGGTTAATCCCCGTGGCGGTGGCGGCTTCCCCTCGGAACGTGACGGCGATCACATTGCCAGCGATCGCCTCCCGCCCATCAAACACCAAATAAAAGCAATTCCCCTCCTCCGGCTGGGGTTCATAGAGGCTGAGTTCCAACCCCTCCCAATCCCCCGTGGGCAGCATTGTCCAAGTACCACTGAGGCGATCGCGCAAAATTTGCGGCCGGTCTTCCACCCCCGTTGCTGTCAGTAAATGGCGCAGGCGCGGTACACCCACGGTTAAGGGGCCATCCGTGCTAAACACCACCGCTTCCTCTGTGTCTGTCCGCAGCGTTGCCACCTCTACCCCTGCGGCGATCGTATAGGGTTCCGGCAAAGAAGCGCTGAGATAAAACGTCACATCGGTTTGAGCCGGGCGGGGAGCCTGCAAGCGAATCCCCAACAACTCTAAAAAGGTAATGTAGTGGCGCTCCGGCACCTGGTTAAACCGCATCAACATTTGATCCGTGAGCCAGGCAAATAATTCCACCATCGTGATCCCCGGATCACTGGGGTTTAAATTCGTCCATTCCGGGCAGTAGCGCGGAATCCGTAACAGACATTCCTGCACCAAATCCTCAAAGGTACGGTCATCTAGATTCGATTTGGGCAAGTTGGGGAGAAAATCAAATTCCATAGCAGGGGCGGGGCCTAGTTAGGGGGGAGCAGATAGAAAGGATAGACCAGACTGCGGGAATCATGGCTATCCTTCAAGTGGTATTGGATCGTGATATCGAGGCGGCCCC
>RECT01000037.1 GCA_007693875.1 Spirulina sp. DLM2.Bin59 | reverse complement strand
GTTGGACGCTGGCCCTCGGTGCAAAGTCGGTTCATCAACCCTGTGCTAGGCTAATTTTTGGGGACTGCCCCCTGTATTCCCTGCTAGGATGCCACCGATGCCGAGCCGCGCCAGCGTACCCATCGCTCCCTTACGCCACGACCCCGATCGCCTCGCCCTCCGCCTCCAGGAAATTCCCCCAGAGCCGGGGGTTTATTTAATGCGCGATCGCACCGATGGCATTTTGTATATTGGTAAGTCGAAAAAATTGCGATCGCGGGTGCGGTCTTATTTTCGCGATGGGCAACGGTTGAGCGATCGCATTGCGATGATGGTGCGGCAGGTGGTGGAAATTGAGTTTATTGTCACCGATAGCGAGGCGGAGGCTTTAGCCCTAGAGGCCAATCTGATTAAAGCCCATCAACCCTATTTTAACGTCCTCCTCAAAGATGATAAAAAGTACCCCTATGTTTGCATTACCTGGTCTGAACCCTATCCCCGCATTTTCCTGACCCGCAAACGCCGCGCCACCCAAGCCGCCGATCGCTACTATGGCCCCTATGTGGACGTGCGATCGCTCCGGGAAACGCTGCGGTTAATTCAGGAAATTTTCCCCCTACGCCAACGCCGTCGCCCCCTGTTCAAAGACCGGCCCTGCTTAAACTACGATATTGGCCGTTGTCCGGGGGTTTGCCAATCCCTGATTACGCCGGAGGATTACCATGGCATTGTGCAAAATGTGGCGATGATTTTCCAGGGGCGGGGTGGGGAACTGATCAGCCAATTGACCCAGCAAATGGATGGGGCGGCAGCGGCTTTGGCCTTTGAGCAGGCGGCCCGGTTGCGGGATCAGATCCGGGCTTTGCAATCCCTCCATGGGGATCAAAAGATGAGCCTCCCCGATGATACGGTGTCCCGGGATGCGATCGCCCTCGCTGCCCAGGGGGATGATTGTGCGGTGCAATTATTCCAAGTACGGGCGGGGAAATTGGTGGGGCGGTTGGGGTTCTTTGCCCAGGGAGATCTGCCGGGGGCGGTATTGCAGCGGGTGTTAGAGGAGCATTATCGGGGGGTGGATGGGGTGGAAATTCCCCAGGAAATTCTCGTGCAGCACCCGTTACCCCAGGGGGAAATGCTCGCGGATTGGCTCACGGGCCGGCGGGGGCGCAAAGTCCAAATTCTTACCCCCCAACGGCAACAGAAGGCGGAATTAATTGAGTTAGTCCGGCGCAATGCCCAGTATGAGTTAGAGCGGGCCCAACGGTTGAGCGATCGCAACCATGCTGCCCTGGAGGATTTAGCGGTGCTGTTGGATTTGCCAGAACTGCCCCATCGCATCGAGGGCTATGATATTTCCCACCTTCAAGGGTCGAATGCTGTTGCTTCCCAAGTGGTGTTTATTGCCGGAGTTCCTGCCAAGCAGCATTATCGCCATTACAAAATCCAAAACCCAGCCGTTCACAATGGCCGCTCCGATGATTTTGCCAGTTTAGCGGAGGTTATTGGCCGGCGGTTCCGGGGGAAGCGGCCCCAGAATGACCCGGATTTTCCCAATTTGGTGTTAATTGACGGGGGCAAAGGGCAATTATCCGCAGTGGTGAAAGTGTTGCAAGGCTTGGATCTGTTGGAGGAGTTGCGGGTGATCAGTTTGGCAAAACAACGGGAGGAGGTGTTTTTGCCCGGTGCAACGGAACCATTGCCCACAGAGCCGGAGCAACCGGGGGTGCAGTTGTTGCGACGGGTGCGGGATGAATCCCATCGCTTTGCCCTCGGTTTCCATCGTCAACAACGGCTCAAGGCGAGTCGGCGATCGCAGCTAGATCAAATCCCCGGTTTAGGGTTCCATCGCCAAAAGTTGCTCCTCGCCCATTTTCGCTCCGTGGACTATATCCGCGCCGCCTCCATCGCCCAACTTCAAGCTGTCCCCGGCATCGGCCCCCACATCGCCCAAGATATTTACGACTATTTTCACCTGGTTCATGGTGCGACTTAGGCACTGGATAGTGGGTGGGTTGACTACTCCCCGCTCTAAAGAGACGGGGCTACCAAGCTCCCAAGTTTTTTTCGTGTTGCTCCGTCTCGGCCGGCCGGGGGGGAAATTTGCGACACTGGGGAGAGTTGATTTTGAAGATGCGGCCATAGGCCGAAAAGGACTGGAGGATTCATGAGCTACGATTATGATTTGTTTGTGATTGGGGCAGGATCGGGAGGCATTGCCACCGCCCGCCGCGCTGCGGAATATGGGGCCAAGGTGGCGATCGCCGAATTTGGCCGCCTCGGGGGAACCTGCGTCAATCGGGGCTGTGTTCCTAAAAAACTCATGGTCTATGCCTCCCACTTTCCCGCCCAATTTGCAGAAAGTCGTGGCTATGGCTGGACTGTCACCCCCGGCGGGTTTGATTGGCCCACGTTGATGGGGGCGGTGAATGGGGAAGTCGATCGCCTCAATGGCATCTATCAGAAAATGCTCGACAACTCCAAAGTTGAACTGTTCCGCCACTACGCCCATTTTATCGATGCCCATACCCTGGCCGTGGGGGATCAAAGAATTACCGCTGAACGGATCTTGATTGCCGTTGGTGGCAAACCCGTCAAGCCCAGCAGTATCCCCGGCATTGAACATACGATCACCTCCGATGAAATCTTCCATCTCCCGGAACAACCGAAGCGGATTGTGATTTTAGGGGGCGGCTATATTGGCTGTGAGTTTGCCTGTATTTTGCATGGCTTCGGATCAGAAGTGACCCAAATTATCCGCGCTGATCATATTTTGCGGGGGTTTGATGACGATATTCGCAGCCAGATCCAAGACACAATGATTGAACATGGTGTCAAGATCCTCACCCAAACGGAGCCGGTGGAGATTACCCCTGGTGATAACGGCCTGATCGTTAAAGTCAAAGGCCCCGCAGGGGAAGAAACGGTGATTGCCGATGTGGTGGGCCTGGCGGCCACAGGACGTAAACCCAACTTGGCAAACTTGGGGCTGGAAAATACCGGGGTAGAAGTGAAGGAAGGGGCGATCGCCGTTAACGAATTTAGCCAAACCGCTGAACCCCATATTTACGCCGTCGGGGACTGTACCGATCGCATCAACCTCACCCCCGTGGCCATCCAAGAGGGCCGCTGTTTAGCCGATAGCGTCTTTGGGGGGCAATCGAAACTCATGAGCTACGAATACGTCGCCACCGCCATC
>RECT01000096.1 GCA_007693875.1 Spirulina sp. DLM2.Bin59 | reverse complement strand
CTTAGGGGGGGGGACCTTCGATGTCTCCGTCCTCCAACTGGGAGATGGGGTGTTTGAAGTCAAAGCCACCTCCGGCAATAACCATTTAGGGGGGGATGACTTTGATAATGTCATTGTCCAATGGATGGCGGGCGAGTTCCAAGCCCAGCAAGGGATTGATCTGCGCAGCGATAAGATGGCCCTGCAACGCCTCCGGGAAGCCGCCGAAAAAGCCAAGGTGGAACTTTCCAGCGTCAACAACACCTCCATTAACCTGCCCTTCATCACCGCCGATGAAACGGGGCCGAAACATCTCGAATGCGACCTGTCGCGATCGAAGTTTGAGGAGCTGGCGATTAATCTGATCAAAGGGACGATTTTGCCCGTGAAGCAGGCCCTCAAGGACTGTGAACTCACCACCAACGACATTGATCGCATCCTGATGGTGGGCGGCTCCACCCGGATTCCCGCCGTAGGCAATGCGATTAAACGTTTCTTTGGCGGCAAAGAACCCGATCGCTCCGTCAATCCCGATGAAGCGGTGGCCCTGGGGGCTGCGATTCAAGGGGGCGTATTAGGGGGGGAAGTCGAGGATCTCCTGCTCTTGGATGTCACGCCCCTCTCTTTAGGCATTGAAACCCTGGGGGAAGTGTTCACGAAAATCATTGAACGCAACACCACCATCCCCACCAGTAAATCCCAGGTCTTTTCCACCGCCATTGATGGCCAAACCTCCGTGGAAATCCATGTGCTCCAGGGGGAACGGGCCATGGCCCGGGATAACAAGAGTTTAGGAAAATTCTTGCTCACCGGCATCCTGCCGGCCCCCAGGGGTGTGCCGCAAATTGAAGTCACCTTTGAAATCAATGTCAATGGCATTTTGCAGGTGGGTGCTCAGGATAAGGCCACGGGCAAAGAGCAGAGCGTGCGAATCACCAATACCGGTGGCCTCAGCAATGCGGAAGTGGAGCGGATGCGCCTCGAAGCGGAGCAATATGCCGAGCAGGATCGGCGGCGGATGGAATTGGTGGAGTTGCACAACCAAGCCGACAGCATCACCTACACCCACGAGATTACCCTCAAGGACAATAGCGACTTGATTCGGGAGGATCTCAAAGAGCAGGCGATCGCCAAGCGGGAAGCCCTCGAAGCGGCCTTCAAAGATCCCCATGTCACCGTCGAGATCGTCAAAACCCGCCTCGAAGAGTTCAAACAAGCGGTGCTGGCGGTGGGAACCGACCTCTACAACCGCGCCAATCAGGGGGTGAGTGCGGAGTTTGAAACCGTCGATGCAACACCGATGCCCCCCCCAGAGGCGGCCGACTTTAGTGAGCACCCGACGGAAATTGTCGATAGCGAGCAACCCACCCAAATCGTTGAGGAAGAACCGAGCGACGATGATGAGTTTCGCTTTGAGTTTGATGACGATGATGCCACCATTGCCGCCGACTATGAGCCTGTGGATTAAGGGGGACGAAGGGAGTGCGAATCGCTCCCCCCATCCCCTGAGATCAGGCCGCGAATTTGTTAGAGTTTAAAATAGCGTATTTCCACCCATTCACCCGACGGATCAGCACCCTATGGCAGGCGATTACTACCAAACTCTTGGGATCTCCCGTGATGCAAGTCAAGATGAAATTAAACGAGCCTACCGACGGTTGGCCCGTAAGTATCATCCAGATGTCAATAAAGAGCCGGGAGCCGAAGATCAGTTTAAAGAAGTAAACCGGGCCCATGAGGTGCTGTCGGATCCCGAAATTCGGGCCCGCTATGATCGCTTTGGGGAGGCGGGAGTCTCCGCCGGAGCCGGGGGCGGCTATTCCGATTTTGGCGATATGGGCGGTTTTGCCGATATCTTTGAAACGATTTTCAGTGGTTTTGGCGGCGGCGGCAGCGGTATGGGAGGCGGCACCCAAACCCGTCGCCGCAGCGGCCCGGTGCGGGGGGATGACCTCCGCCTTGATCTGAAATTAGAATTCCGCGAGGCCATTTTCGGCGGCGAAAAAGAGATTCGCATTCCCCATCAGGAAAGTTGTAAAACCTGTAACGGCACCGGGGCGAAACCGGGAACTGGGGTGAAAACCTGTGGCACTTGCAACGGCACGGGCCAAGTCCGTCGCGCCACCCGTACCCCCTTTGGCAGTTTCGCCCAAGTTTCCGTCTGTCCCACCTGTAATGGGGAGGGCCAGGTGATTGAGGAGAAATGTGAGAGCTGTGGCGGCGCTGGTCGCAAGCAGGAAACGAAAAAATTGAAAATCACCATCCCCCAAGGGGTAGACAATGGCACGCGCCTGCGGGTAGCCCGGGAAGGGGATGCCGGTTTGCGGGGGGGTACGCCCGGGGATCTCTACGTTTATCTCTTTGTTGAGGAGGATGCGGAATTCAAGCGGGAAGGGATTAACATCCTCTCGGATCTGACGATTAGTTATTTACAGGCGATTTTGGGCTGCCGGATTCCGATCCAAACGGTGGATGGGGAAGTGGAGTTAACGATTCCCGCCGGGGCGCAGCCCAATACGGTGCTGAAATTGGACGATCGCGGCGTACCCCAGTTGGGCAACCCCGTCAGCCGAGGGGATCACCTGATCACGATTAAAATTGCCATCCCCACGAAAGTGGCCCCCGAAGAGCGGGAATTGCTGATGCAGTTGGCTCAGTTGCGGGGGGATGCGACGGAGAAGGAACGGGGCCTAGAGGGCTTCTTGGGCAAAATGTTTGGGGGTTAGGGGATGACCACCGCCATAGATCCGCAACCCGATGCCCAGCTTGATTTGCGGGGAACCCCCTGCCCGATTAATTTTGTCCGCACCAAACTGCGGTTAGAGCAGATGGCAGCGGGGCAATTGTTAGAAGTGTGGCTCGATGCCGGGGAACCCATTGAACAGGTTCCCGATAGTTTGGTGATGGCGGGCTATACCTTGGGGGCGATCGCCCCCCAGGATGATTTTTTCGTGGTGCAAGTGCGCTGCCCTGATCATGACGTTGCCTGATGCCCCCTGGCTAGGGGTGGTGGTGGCCAAGGAGGCCAATTTCTATCGGGTCTGTTTAGAAACCCCCGATGCGCCGATCCTGCTTTGCACAGGGCGATCGCGCCTCAAAAAAATCGGGGAGCGGGTGATGGTGGGCGATCGCGTCCAGGTGGAAGCCCCGGACTTTACCGCAGGGGCCGGCGTGATTACCGCCATTCTCCCCCGCCAC
>RECT01000038.1 GCA_007693875.1 Spirulina sp. DLM2.Bin59 | reverse complement strand
CGGAGGGAGTCCATGATGCTGGTGGCACTGGTGGGGGTGCAGTTGACTGCTTCATGGCCCAGGGCCCGCAATTTGTTGATTACCTGGGTTCCCACTTCACGGGTGAGGCGGTCTTCGCTGCCATAGCGGGAGGATGCGCCAACATCAGGGGGGGCGTTATGTCCCATGTCAATGCCATACTTCATCGAAAAACTCCTTTAAAAATCCGCAGGGTTGAGAGGCGATCGCCCCCGGGGCAATGCACTCTACCCCTCACCATACTAGAGAGCGCCACGCCTTGATCGATCAAAATTAACGGAGATTAACTGAAGATTAACCGAGGGAAAAGCGATCGCTACCAACTCAAGGCTTCCACAATTAAATCCCCCAATCTTACCGGATCAAAAGGTTTGGTCAAGACGGCCTTCACCCCCAACTCAGCGTAGCGGCGTTGCTCGGCGGCCTGGACTTTGGCCGTTAAGAAAATCACAGGGATCGCTTGGGTGTGGGGATCTTTCTGGAGTAGGGCCCAAGTGGCAGGGCCGTCGAGATCCGGCATCATGACATCCAGCAAAATCGCATCCGGACGCTGGTCCCGGGCCAACTGCAAGCCAGCGACCCCAGATGCTGCCGTTAACACTTGCCAATCCTGATTGATTTCCAAGCTCAACTGGGCAACGGCACGGATGTCGGCTTCATCATCAATAATTAAAATCGTTCGATTTCCCATGGCATTTGCTCACAACGGCCCCAAGCATAGAATTGTACCAAGTTTGGCTAAATTCCTGGCAGGCGTGGGGGCGGACCGGAGGGATTAGCCTAACCATTGGGACAACAGGGCCACCAGTTGATTACAATCAAAGGGCTTCGCTATGATCCCGTCTACACCATAGTTTAGCAAGGATTGGCGATCCCTCGGCCACACCCGATCCACCATGACAACGAGGCGAATCTCATCGGCGGTGAGGAGGGACTGAAACGAACTCAGGCAAAGGGAACGGGGGATGGCCGCGAGGGGCAGATTGATCAGTAATAGCCGAGGGCAGATACTCAGGGCCAGTTTGGCCCCAGCAGGATAGGAATCCGTTGCCATGACCGACCAGGGGGTGGTGACTTCTAAACCGGTCTGGACAATTTGCCGAATATCCGGCTCTGGATCGACAATGAGGATATCACAGCGATCAGGGATCAGCCGGCAACAATCAGGGTTTAAGGGAATTGGGGCAGGGTCAATATTGAAGGACTGGTAAGTTGGCGCAATGGCTAAAGGCATGAAAAGCTGGCACTCCTCTGGGATAAATCGCGATGCTGATTTGATACTCCGGTGCTGGCCCTACAATAGGGCCAGAGTTGTGAAAAACTTGTGAAATTATGGCCGAAACTCCCGATGATCATCGGATCTTGAGCCAAAAGGTGGCCACTGGATTATTAACGTGGCTGTTTTTCAGTATTGCCTTCACCTATTTGGGTTATCCGTTCCTTCTCAACCTGATTGTGGGGGCTGTGTCTGGGGGGGTGAGTATTTGGATTATGAACTGGTGGCATAATACGGATCTCACCAGTCCGGTGCTGGTGGATGAGAACGATCGCCGGGCGATGCGCCCCATTGCCCATGGGCGGCCCTCCCGCCGCCGTCCCCATGCTCCGGACATTGAAGAAGCCCAACGGTTACGGATGATTGCCGAAGAGAAACGGCGGCGCAATCCCCGGCAACAACGGAATAGTCGTTTGCTGATTCCGACTTTATTTCGGCGATCGCCACCTCCCCGTCGTTAGGGCCCGCCCCTAAACTTCCTACAATGGAACTAGGATTTGGCCCATGGCCCCGATCCCACTGATCACGACATGCTTTTTGAAAACATGAAAAGACTTAAACCCCTGTTGAAAACCCTCTTGATGTTGGGTCTGGTGATCCTACTCAGCTTTGGCCCGGGGGATGATGCCCTCGCGGCCCGCAGCGGGGGACGGATGGGGGGAGGCTCCTTCCGTGCCCCTAGCCGTTCCCTCCCCAGTCGCTCCGCTCCCGCCGCTCGTCCCGGCGGCTATGGCTATGGCGGGGGCTTTGGCTTTCCGTTTTTAATTCCTTTCTTTGGCTTCGGTGGGGGCTTTGGCGGCCTATTTACCCTCCTCATCGGGTTTGCGATCCTTAATTTTGTGATCAACGCCTTCCGCAAAACTGGTTTTAGTGCCAACAATGACGCAATGGCGGATCCGACGGTGACGGTGGCCCAGGTTCAGGTGGGTTTGCTCGCTCAGGCCCAGGAACTAAAGGCGAATCTAGCGGAATTGGCCCGCACCGCTGACACGGGAACGAGCAGCGGCCGTGCTCAACTCCTCCAATCTACGGGTCTGGAGTTGTTGCGTCATCCCGATTACTGGGTTTATGGCTCAACCCGGAGCCAAACCACCCCTTTGACTGCCGCAGAGTCCCAATTCAACCAACTGGCCCTCACGGAACGGAGTAAATTTACCGCCGAGACGCTTTCCAATATTGATCGCCAACTGCAACAGGTGGAACTCAAAGCCCAGCAAAAAACCGATTCCTTGGCTCAGGAAGTACGGTCAGAGGTGGGGGAATACTTGGTTGTCACCCTGATTGTCGGCATTGAGGGGAAACTTGAACTCCCGAAGATCAATGATGCAACGGAGTTAAAGGCAGCGATTCAGCAGGTTAGTGGCGTGGGGAGCGATCGCCTCCTTGCCGTCGAAATCCTCTGGACTCCCCAAGCTGAGGCGGATACTCTCACCACTGAGGATATTCTCGCCTATTACCCTGATCTGAACTTGGTCTAGCCCACTCAGGTTTCCCGGGCTGGCCCCACCATGATCACGTAAGGGGTTTGGAAATAACGTTGAGCAGCGGCTTGAATCTGATCCGGCGTGATCTGATTCACCGCTGCTTGAAATTGGTCGTCAAATTCAATGCCCAGGTCAATAATCGTGTACCAACCAAACAGTTGAGCGAGATCGGCGTTGGTTTGCTTGCCGAGGGCATATTGCCCCAGGAGTTTGTTTTTTGAGGCTTGCAGTTCCGTTGCCGTGAGGGAAATCTCGCGGAGTCGCTCCACCTCTGCCACCAGGCCATCAAAACCCACCTGGGCATTTTCAGGGGCTGTGCCAATGTAGGCTACAAATTGGGATGGACCAAAACGGGTGGGATAAAAGGCAGAGACATCATAGGCCAGGCCCCGCTTTTCCCGTA
>RECT01000194.1 GCA_007693875.1 Spirulina sp. DLM2.Bin59 | reverse complement strand
AGCTGATCCCGGGCTCCGCCGATCCCGCCGCCGATGCCTCCGCCGCGGGGGGCGCCAGGGCCGCCCACATCGCCCTGGGGGGGTTCCGGGGGGGTTTCCCGTTTGAGGAATTTTGTCCAGGACATCCGGGTGGGGATGGGGGTGCGGGCGGGTTGTAGCCCCAGCATATCCTGGAGTTGTAGCCCTTCCAGGGGTTTGGTTTCCCGGAGTTTGTGCCAGACGGAGCGGGACATCAGGAGACGATGATCGCACCGTTCCGCCCCCAGATTTTCAAAATATTCTTCCCGTTCGCTTTGGTAGTCCGCTGAGGTGATTTGGAGGGGTTGGCCGGGGATGGTTTGGGCGACTTTCGCCATGTGGGCCATCAGTTCGGGGTAGAGCCAGGTATAGGCGGGATGGACGGTGAGTTCAGCGGTGTGGGGGCGATCGCCCCCCCGGTGTAGCGTCAGGGCAAAATGACCAATGGCGGCCTTGCGTTGGGGTTCAAAGACATAGCCCCTCACCACATCGGTTTGATGGAGGGCATGGTGAATTTTTTGGGCGATCGCCTCCCATACCGGGGTTTTAAAATCCTCCACATGGCGATCGAACACCTGACGCAACAGGGGCGGCATTGATACCGTATCCAATTGGTAGAGCAATTGAGCATCGGCATTCCCCACCGGTAATAGGTTGGGGAAAGAGGGTTCATGGAGGGCGATCCGTTCTAGGGCAGCGGGGGGAATAGACCAGGATGTCACCTGAGCCAAGGGTTGAAAGCCGTTCTGACGATAGAGCGCCAGCGTCGATTTATCCTGTACATTCACCTCCAGCAGCCAAGTGCGGGCTTCCCAAATCGCCTCGAAGCAATGGCGCAGCAGTTGGGAACCGGTATCCTTGAGGTTGAGGCCGGAGCGAATCGCTTGGGTGGCGGCATCCACCATCACCTGTTCAACGCGCCAAGTGGTGCGGCTCCGGTTGAAGGGGGAAACATGGATCATCCCCCGCAATTGATGATCCTGCTCCGCCACATAGAAACAAAATTGATGGCGAATCAGGTTAGGAAAGAGGCGCAGCAGGTTAAGCAGGCCAAACCACTGTTGAAACTGGGTGAGTTTGCTGTGAATTTTTTGCCAATCTGGGCGGCGGTCTTCATCCCATACCCGTTGCGCCAGGACGGCGATCGCCTCTACATCTCGGAGTTGGAGGGGGCGGATCGTTGGTGGCGCATAGCCCAAGGGCGCACGGGTTTTCATAGCAATTCACCAATTTTTGACAACGGGGGGTTAACTCTAGATCTTAACCGATTTTTCGAGGGGTTTGGGATTTCCCTGGCGTTTATCCTTGCAAAGACGGCGGGACTTCGAGGCGGTTGGCGGTAAGGAGGGACTGATCCCGGAGGATTTCGGCGGTGGGGCCGTCCGCAAGGATGCGATGGTGGTTAAGGAGGAGGGTGCGATCGCACACTTCTACGATCATCTCCAAATCATGGGAAGAAATCAGCAGCGTTTCCGGCGCACGGTGGAAAAACTCAATGAGGCTGCGGCGGGCGGCGAGATCTAAATGGGCTGTGGGTTCATCGTAGAGCATTAACCGGGGTTGGAGGACGAGAACAGAGGCGATCGCCACCATACATTTTTCCCCCCCTGATAACTGATGGGGGGCCCGTTGGGCCAAGGATTCAACCCCCGTCACCGCTAAAGCCCTCTCCACTCGTTGCCGCACTTCCGACGGCGATAACCCTAAATTTTCCGCCCCAAAGGCCAACTCATCCCACACCGTCGGGCAAAACAATTGATCATCGGGGTTTTGAAACACTAACCCCACATCGGGCAAAAACTGCCCCCGCTTGACTCCCTGGCCATAGATGCAAATTTTCCCCGCCTGGGGAGCCAACACCCCAGCAATGAGCAGAAATAGCGAGGTTTTCCCCGCTCCATTGGGGCCGATTAACCCCACCTTTTCCCCCGGCTGAATGTGGAGCGTCAGATCCTGAAGCAGGGGTTGCTCAGGGCCATAGTTGAACTGGAGGCCGTCAAGGGTAAGAGCGGCGGTCATTGCGCTGATTCCTGAAGATAGCGATCGACGATCGCCAAAATTTGCGCCGCCGCTGTGCCATCCCCAAAGGGGTTGATGGCGTTGGCCATGGCGTTGTATGTGGCAGCATCGGTGAGGAGTTCGGTAGTGGCTTGGGCGATCGCCCCCCCATCAGTACCAATGAGCCGCGCTGTCCCCGCCTGGACGGCTTCGGGCCGTTCCGTCGTTTCCCGCAACACCAGCACCGGCTTTCCTAAACTGGGAGCCTCTTCCTGCAAACCCCCTGAATCCGTCAACACCAAATGGCAACGCTGAATCGCCCCCACCAACTCCCCATAATCCAGGGGTTCGGTGAGAAAAACGCGGGGATGGTTCCCGAGGGCCGCCTGGATCGGTTCCCGTACCGTAGGGTTGCGGTGCATGGGCAGCAGGAAGGCAAGATCGGGGAACTGATCTAAGAGCGTCGTGATCCCGGCCAAAATATCCCGCAGGGGTGCGCCCCAATTTTCCCGGCGGTGAACGGTGGTGAGGATGACGCGGTATTGTTGCCAATCCAGGCCGGCAATGGCACAGGCCGGCTCGGTGGCCGCCACCCGTAGGAGGGCATCAATCACCGTGTTGCCGGTGTGGTGAACAGCCCCGGTTACGCCAGATTTGTGCAAATTTTCCACAGCAACGGGGGTGGGGGCAAAGTGGAGTTGGGCAATTTGGGAAATAAGGCGGCGGTTGGCTTCTTCGGGATAGGGATTAAACAGTTCATCGGTGCGCAAACCTGCTTCCACATGGCCGATGGGAATCTGGCGATAGAAAGCAGCGAGGGCGGCGGCAAAGGCGGTGGTGGTGTCCCCCTGAACTAACACACAATCAGGAGCATCCTGATCAAACCATTGCGATAATCCATCCAGGGTGCGGCAGGTAATATCCGTAAGGCTTTGACGGGGCTGCATGATGGCGAGATCTTGATCAGGGGCGATCGCAAATAACCCCATCACCTGATCCACCATTTCCCGGTGTTGCCCCGTGAGGATCACCCGCGTCGTGAGATGGGAGCAGGCGCGAAACTGTTGAATGACCGGGGCGAGTTTGATGGCTTCGGGGCGGGTGCCCAGGATGAAATCTATTCAGGGGGCCATGGCAGCAGGGAAAATATGGAGGGGGGCAAGAATGAACC
>RECT01000377.1 GCA_007693875.1 Spirulina sp. DLM2.Bin59 | reverse complement strand
CAAGTTGAAGCGGCAGAGGTGTTAGGCATTGATCAACCCAAGGTTTCAGCGTTAATCCATGGAAAATTGGGAGGATTTTCAACGGCGCGGTTGTTTCGTTTCCTGAATGCTTTAGGGCGAGATGTGGAAATTGTGGTCAAACCCAACAAGTCTTGTTCAAAAGCTCAAACGCGGGTTGCTGCTTTATGATTTGGCATATTCATGCAACACTTCAGGATGGAATACATACCCTCACTGGCTACGGCAATGCTAAGAAGCCCGATGTTCAAGATGCAGTAATGCGGGAATTGCAGCTTGAGCGGATTTCCCAGCCTGACGATGCGGCAGATGCGATCGCCCTCGCCCTCACTGTTCATTTTGAAATCCCATACAACCCATAGGGGTGAAATGGTTCAGACCATAAAGAGGTGAGAAAATCAAGCAGATTCAACTCAACTGTTATGGCTATCGCCCATAAGTCCAGAGCACCATATCAATTTTTCTCGGTGTCCATGCAGAAGTACCAAAAGATTGGTTGTTTTCGTTTGCTTTTCGAGTAAGAATACCGATTAGCAGAATGCCATCGGAGACGGTTAAGTTTTTTGGGTTCATTTTGGCAAGAGCATTTGTTTCAGGGAGAAAGGGAACCAATCGAAGTGCTTTCACGACGAACTGATCAACAGTTGCAAAGTGCTCAGGGTACATCAGCGCTAGTAAACCGGATGCACCAGCCGTTCCCAAGCCTCGAATTTTCTTCGCTGTGATTATTGCTTTTTGAATGTCGTTGCAATCCAGATTAAGTAACTGTTGTCGTAAATTTTCCAGTTCACTGAGTTTGTGACCATCGAGGTACTTTCTAAGCTGCATGGTGGTCGTCGCATACCGATTAGGAGCAGTATATTTCCAACGAAAGTATTCATCGTGAAGAAAATTGTACCAACCCTGGGGTGTGAATTCATGCAATCTATTCAGATCTAACGCATTTAGTGATCGCTCAAGTTCGATGTTTCGTGGTTGAACAAATTGCCAGTAGCGCTGAAGCGCATACTCCCACGCATCGGGTTCAGAAGACTGCCATAGATCAGCAATATCCATACAGAGACTGTAGAGTGAAACAATAAAATTATACTGCAACCGACGGAAAGCCCTCGGATTTGGAGATTTTTGCCCTCCTGGAGGCTCTGCCTCCCTCCCCCCAACAGGCGGCAGAGCCGCCTAATGCTCATGCCATGGCAGAGCCATGGCACGAGATATAGCAGTAGTCAGTATTATTAGGACGTTTCAGAAATCTGAAACCCTCTCTTGGTGGGCATTGCCCACCCTACTTTGCCCTCAAAAGGCGGGGAGAGTTTGAGGGTCTAGGCAGTTTTGACCATGGATTAGGGCAGCGGGAGTTGTTAATTCCGCACTACTTTTGACTCCCCTTCAATTGCAACGATCGCAACCGATTCAAAACCGCTGCCAATTCAAACCGGCGAAACCCCACATAATCCCCACAGGGATAGGGGGCAAAGGCATCCAGACCTTGCTGGGCGATCGCCCCCATCAGTTCATCTAAAAAGGCCGGCAGAGTTTGGGAGCCGAGGCGATTTTGACCATAGACAAGGGCAGCGGCGATCGCCCGCAATTGTCCCGGATTCACCACCTGGGCCACTGACCCTAAATCAATATCTGATGTCCCCAAGGTGATCCCATCGACCCCCTGCACTTTAATATTCACATCCCGTTTGCCCCGTTTGGGATCAATGCTAGCCGGGAGCGGTATCCGGGGAGTGATGGGGCCAAATTGGGGGCTACCTTCGGGGGTGCGATCGCTGGGATAAGTCGCAGCAATTTCCTTCGCCTCAACCGTCACATCAAGGGGCCGAAATTGATCCAAAGCAATCACCCGATCCGCCACTTCAAAATAATCCCCACTCCCCCCCATTACTAACAGCGTCGAAACCCCATGCTCCTCCCACAATTGGCGAATTTTATCAATCAGGGGGGTAATCGGTTCTTTGGCTTTAGCGATCAGTTTTTGCATGCGGCGATCGCGGATCATAAAGTTCGTTGCCGCCGTATCCTCATCCACCAGTAACACCTTTGCCCCCGCTTCCAAAGCCTCAATTAAATTAGCAGCTTGGGAGGTGCTACCACTGGCGTTGGTGGTGGAAAATGCTAGGGTAGATTGACCTTGGGGCAAATGATTAATAAAGGGGGAAATATTCACCCCCACCACCGACCGGCCATCTTCAGCGCGAATCTTCACCGCCCGCTCATCGGTGACAACATATTCCCGGCCATCCCCCGGAATGTGGGGATAGATCCCCAATTCGATCGCCTGTAATAGCGTCGATTTGCCATGGTAGCCGCCGCCGACAATCAGCGTAATTCCTTGGGGGATGCCCATACCTTCCATGGGGCCGCCATTGGGGGCCGTTAATGTCACCGCCAATTCTGGAGGCGATTGAAAGGGGATCCCCCCCGGTAGCGGCCGGGGATCAACACCGCTACGGCGCGGCAGGATCGCCCCATTGGCCACAAAGGCCACCAGGCCCTGGGCCGCCAATTGCTCCCGTAACGCCACGTTATCCTCAATGGTTTCACAATGGCGGGTGACATGACTCAACTTAAAAGCAGCGGCAAGGAGCGATTTTTTCACCAAATCCGGCAGATCTTCACAGAGTAACGCCGCCGCCATCCGCCCCAAAATCCGCCGCCCCTGGGCCGGTAGCCCGACAGTAAACCGGGCTTCCAGGTTGCCCTGATCAATGTTGAGGGCAGTTTGGGCGATCGCCTCCTGCCCCACCTGCAAAATCTGGATTAAACCACTTTTGCCACTGCCCCGATGATCACTGAGATCCCGCGCCACGCGCCCAAAGGCCCGCAACAGGTAATCTTCAAGGGCCAACCGCCGCACCGGATTGGCCCACAACGCTTCAGGCCATTGGGCCACAGCCGCCGGAACCTCCACCCGCACCCGACTGGGAGCCGCAAAGGGATCCCCCTGAACATGATCAATCCAGAGGGTAAAATCCCCAAAATCATAGCGGCCTTTAATACTTTTATAGGCCCCATAGCTGGCCCCATCGAGCTTCTGGAGAGTTTGGCGGAGGGCTTGAGCAGTGGTCATGGTGATCGCGCTAGTAAGGGCCAAACATACCATTACCAGGGGATTGGGGATCTTGGCTATAGAAAAAGTCATCCATGGCTTGGGTGACATCTTCCCGGCTCAGGAAACCATC
>RECT01000039.1 GCA_007693875.1 Spirulina sp. DLM2.Bin59 | reverse complement strand
CCGTGGGGGGGTGGGGGGGTTCATCACCGGGGGTGGCCATGGTGACGGCGGTGCCTCGCAACCATTGCAGAGCTTCGGTGGCGTTGCTGTATTGGTTATTTAGTAATCCTTGGAGGACGGTGCAGAGCCGCTCAACGATCGCCCCATCCCCACATCCCGGCCAATCCTGCTCCGGGGTTGCCTCAGCCCCCATGAGCAACTGCACACCAATCACGCCCATGGCATAGAGGTCAAAATCGATTGTCGGCTTGGCCTGCCAATGGGCGGGGCGGTAGGGGGGTTGGCCCAGGGGACGGCGGAGGCTCACCTGCCCTTGGCCATTGAGTTGTAACAGGCTAATTTGCCCACAGCCGCCAAATTCACAGAGCATCCATTGCTGATCTGTCCAGAGCCAACTTTCGAGGCTTAAATTGCGATGGATGATCCCTTGATCGTGGACAAACCCTAAGACCTGGAGCGTTTGTTGCAGGATTTGGATCGTTTCCCCCTCACTTTTGGGGCCGTCCTGAAGTTGGGAGGCGAGCGATCGCCCCTTGATCCAATCCTGCACCAGATAAAATTTACCCCCTAACTCAAAGGCCCCTTGGAGGGTGGGGATTTGGGGATGTGCGCCGAGGCGGGTGAGGCGTTTGACTTCTTTGGCAAAAATTTGCCGCGCCACTTTAACCAGCGCCGGATGGCTGGCATTGAGGCTAAATTCCTGCACATAACAGCAGGGATTCCCCGGCCGTTGGAGGTCTTCGGCCAAATAGCCTTGACTCAATTCTCCGGTGGTGAAGGTGCGGGTAATCCCATAACGATCCTTTAAAAGGGGAGTAGCCATCCGACAAGGCTCCGCGAACAGTCCAGGAGAAAATAACCCCCAACCTCCATTTAAACCCATTCCTCAACAGTCTCCCAACTGGCACAGGTTCCCCTGTGCCAGATGAGAAACCGCGCCAAATCTCGCAACAGAGGCGATCGCCCCCCGTCATAACCAAAAGAAAGAAGCTCAGGATTTTTTGCGAGGACTTGACCATGATGCGCGCCGCTTTACTCCCCACTGCCCTATTGGCTGTTGTCGCTCCGGCGGCGGCGGCTAACCCCGTCCAAACCGTTGCCGTCGAAGCCGCCCCGGAATTTAACCGCCAACCGGAATTTTCCCCCCGCGCCGCCCGTCCGGGGGAACCCCTCCTCCAGGATTTAGCCGTCATGGCCACCGATGTCCAAATCACTGGCGCCAATCCTGAACTGATCCAAATTGCCCGCCGCACCATCGCTACGGAGCCGGGCCAAGCCACCAGCGCCAGCCAACTCAACGCCGATCTCGCCGCCCTCAAACAAACCCAACTCTTCCAAGATGTTCAGGTGAACGCCATTGCCAATGAGCAGGGCTGGAATGTGCAGTATGCTCTGCAACCGGTGACGATCCAACGGGTTCAACTCAACAATGCCCAGGTTTTAAGCGAGGCAATGGCCGCTTCCCTCTTCACATCCCAAATGGGCCAAACCGTCCAACCCAGCAGCATCAACCAAGGCATTGCCAACATCAACCAGTGGTATCAAGATCAGGGCTATGTGTTGGCGAAGGTGCAGGATGTCCGCACCCAGCGGGATGGCAGCTTGAATGTGATTGTTGCTGAAGGGGTGGTGGGTTCGGTACGAACCCAGTTTATTGATAAAGAGGGGAACATTACCGAGGGACGTACCCGTGAGGATTTCGTTTTAGATCAACTCAACCTCCGGCCGGGGGATGTGTTCCAAGTAGCCACCGCCCAACAGGATTTACGGGAACTCTATCGCTTAGGTTTGTTTCAACAGGCCCGCATTGGTCTTCAGGATCGCGGTGATAATACCGTCGATGTGATCTACGAACTCCATGAAGTATCGGCACGGGGGGTGAATGTGGGGGGTGGTTATAGCCGCGATTCCGGCGTGTTTGGTTCCGTGAGCTATAACGATCGCAATGTGGGGGGCATTGGCCAAAACCTCGCCTTAAATGTGCAAGTGGGAACGCGGGACACGCAATTTAACACCGAATTTAGCCGCGCCTACCGGGCCAGCACCCCCAATCAACTGGGCTATAGTTTCAGTGCCTTCCGCAATCGGGGTATTTCGGGGAGTTTTGACAATGAGGTGCGTTTAGAGGGGGGCGATCGCCCCCATGAAGGCCGGTTTGGCGGCGGTGTGGCCGTCAGTGGCGCCATTGATGATTGGGATACCTCCGTGGGGGTGAATTTCCGCCGCGTCAGTATTCGCGATGGCGAGGGGGCCCTGGCTCCGGTGGATGAATTTGGCAATGCCCTCTCCACCAGTGAATCCGGCATTGATGACCTCCTGACCCTCCGGGCCCAAGTCCGCAATGATCAACGCAATAATCCCCTCAACCCCACCGCTGGCTCCGTGGCTTCCCTCTCTACAGAGCAATCCATCCCCGTCGGTAGCGGCAACATCCTCATGAATCGACTCAACGCCAGCTACTCCACCTATCAAGCCATGCAAATCTTTGGCGGCCCCCGGCCGGAGGTTTTAGCCCTCAATGTCCAAGGCGGCACGACCATCGGGGATCTTCCTCCCCATCAGGTGTTTTTATTGGGGGGCGACAATGCAGTACGGGGTTTTGCTCCAGGGGAAGTGGGGGCCGGTCGCAGCTTTATCCAAGCTTCCGCAGAATATCGCGTGCCCTTGTTCAATTCTCCCGTCACTGGGGTAGCCTTTGCCGATTTTGCCAGTGATTTAGGCTCCACCCCCCACCGCATCGGGGCAGAGGGTGAGGCGGAACGCACCAAGATTGGTACAGGTTTTGGCTATGGGGCGGGGCTGCGGTTAGATTCCCCCCTAGGGATTTTGCGGGCTGATTTCGGCATCACCAACACGGGGGATAGTCGTCTTCAGTTCGGGATTGGCCACCGTTTTTAATCCCATCCCTATGGGGGCGAAACTTATAGGGGCGAAAAATTTTTCGCCCCTTCGTTCAGCTTAAGTCAACGTTTAAGACCCATGACCACAACCCCCACCGATCCCCAAATTAGCCATTATCTCTGTATTGGATGCCCCATGGGCTGCCGTTTGGAAGTGGAAGCAGCGGATCATGAAATTGTTGAAATTCGCGGTTTTTCCTGTAAACGGGGTGAGCAATATGCTGCCCAAGAACACACCGAACCCCGCCGCATGTTGACATCCTCCCCGGCCTAAAGGCACGGGGATTCCCAGTCTGCCCACATTAA
>RECT01000313.1 GCA_007693875.1 Spirulina sp. DLM2.Bin59 | reverse complement strand
AGACCTCGCCCCCATCCTAGAAACCATCAGCGGTGAAATTATCCTCGGCGCACTCAATGCCGCCGTCGCCGCCATCACCCAACAATATATTGATGCGGGCTATCTCACCTCCCGTGCCGTCTTGCCCGCCCAACCCCTCGATGGCAACCTAGAAATTCAGGTCATTGAAGGCACAATCACCGATATCCAAATCACCGGACTGAACCGCCTGCGCCCCCGCTACATCACCTCACGGGTGCGCCAAGGCATCGGAACCCCCCTGAATATCAATACCCTCGAAGATCAATTGCGCCTCTTTAATCTCGATGCCAATATTGACCGCTTCAACACCGCCCTTTTACAGGATCAGGAATTGGGAACCAGCATCCTGCAACTGGAGATTACCGAAGCCGATCCCTTCTTCGGCACAGCCTTCATCGATAACTATTCCGCCGCCGCCGTGGGATCGACACGCACAGGGCTAGGTTTGGGCTATCGCAACCTACTGGGCATGGGCGATGTGGCCGGAATCAGCTATATCCTCACCCCCGCTGGTGGCTCCCATATTTGGGACTTTAACTATGCCGTGCCACTGAATCCCATGAATGGCACAATTCAGGCCCGGTTTGTCAACGATCGCAACAAAATCATTAAACGCCCCTTTGATGCCTTGGGAATTCGTGGCGCATCCCAACTCTATGAAATCAGTTTTCGCCAGCCCTTGATCCGTAACCCCCGCGAAGAATTCGCCCTCTCCCTGGGGTTTACCCATAAACTGGGGCAAACCTTTTTATTCCAAAATGTGGCCCAACCCTTTAGCCTTGGGGCCGGTGCCGATGGCAAAACTCGCACCTCCGTACTACGGTTTGGCAAAGACTATATCCGGCGCGATCGCACCGGAGCTTGGAGCGGGCGATCGCAATTTAACATCGGGACAGGATTATTCAACGCCACCAATAACGCCAACCCGATCCCCGATGGGCAATTTCTCAGTTGGCTTGGTCAAGTCCGCCGCATCGAAGTGATTAACCCCAAACATCAAATCCTGATCGAAGGCGATCTCCAACTCACGGGCGATAACCTCCTATCCTCAGAAACCTTTGGCATTGGGGGCGGTCAAACCCTGCGGGGCTATCGTCAAGGGGCGCGAAGTGGTGATAATGGTTTTCGGTTTGTCGTCGAAAATCGCATCGCTTTGGTTCAAAATGAGCAAGGGGCAAAACTGTTACAAATTGCCCCCTTTGTGGATGTGGGTAAAGTCTGGAATAACGGCAGTAATCCCCGCCAAATTCCCGATAATCGGTTTCTGGTGGGTTTAGGCACAGGGTTTATTTGGCAACCCATCGAAAAATTAAATGTGCGTTTAGATTTCACATTGCCGGTGGTGAATCTGCGCGATCGCCAAACCGATCTCCAAGATGACGGCATTTACTTCAGTCTCAGCTATGGATTTTAAGGAGACTGGATTGGGTCTTCAAGAAATATGGTGAAATTGGCTCGATTGGGTACTGAATGGGCGTGAGGGCGAAAAATTTTTCGCCCCTACATTAAATTGTGAAGACCCGGCCGGGTTTTTCTCCCAGGAGCCAATAGGTTTCCATCATCCCCTTGCCCTTAATGGCCAAACAGCCCCGCCGCTCACAGTGGAAGCGATCGCCCACTACCGCAGCGGTGGTGGCTGTGATTTGGATTTTCCCCGCCTCCCCCTGGGATTCCATGCGAGCCGCCACATTCACCGTATCCCCCCAAAGATCATAGCTAAACTTTTTAATGCCAATCACCCCCGCCACCACCGAGCCAGTATGAATACCGATACGTAGTTGCATCGGGGAACCATCGGGCCAGTGGAAATGCTGAATCGCCTGCTGCATATCCAGGGCCATGGCGGCGATCGCCTCCCCATGATCCTCAGAAGCAACGGGCAACCCCGCCGCCGCCATATAGGCATCACCAATGGTTTTAATCTTTTCAATTTGGTGAATTTCCGCAAGGCGATCAAACTCCGAAAAAATTTGATTGAGGGTACTAATTAACTCCAAAGGTTGAAATTGAGGCGCACGGGGGGAAAATTCGACTAAATCGGCAAACAAAATCGTCACATTTTCAAACTGTTGGGCTAACGTGCCTTGGAAGCTTTTCAACTGCTCCGCAATGGGGCGGGGCAAAATATTCAACAGCAACCGTTCCGATTTATTCTTTTCCACCAATAACGCTTTTTCCGAACGAATTCGCGCCGTCACATCCCCTTGAATTCCGACAAAATGGGTTAATTCCCCCCCATCATCAAACACCGGAGAAATGGTCAGTTCATTCCAAAAGGGCGTACCATCCTTGCGAAAATTGAGCAAAACCACGGTGCAATGGCGTTGCTCCCGGATCGCAACCCGTAACTCCTGCAAGGGGGCTTGATCCGACTTTGGCCCCTGGAGGAACCGACAATTTAACCCTAAAACATCCGTGGCACTGTAGCCCGTCATCCGTTCAAAGGCAGGATTGACATAGATCAGCGGCATATCCGGTAAACGGGCATCGGCAATCACAATCCCCAACCGGCTGGCAGAAATAGCCTGATCCCGCAAATGCACCGCCGCCTGTACGCCACTGCGGTAGGCCCCATGGCCATACCATTGGGTTTCCGTGACATCCTGGGCGATCGCCACACTACTCCCCTCTTTATAGGGCATTGCCCGCCAAGAAAGCCAGCGATAGCTACCGTTTTTGTGGCGGAAACGGCATTTATATTCCACCGGCGTTGCCCGGTCGGGGTGGTGACAGCGTTCCTCAGCAAGGGTCGTGGCTTCAAGATCATCGGGGTGAATGAAGTCAAGCCAGGGGCGCGATCGCAACTCCTCCACCGTCCAGCCCAAGGATGTCACCCACAGGTCATTACAATCACACCAATAGCCATCGGCATGGCGCACTACCATTAAGTCAGCGGACAGATCGAAAAAAGCCTGTAGTGCCGTTTCCGCCGAACAATGTGCCATGATGCCATGACCCAAAAAACCCATGATGATCCCGCAACAAAAGAACTGGTTTCGCGGATTGCAGCACCCCTAGTCCCATTATTGCCAATTCAGGGCAATTTTGGGCCACTCCGGATCTTCCGGATCAATCCTCAATCTGCTGGACTTCCACCGCCTCCACATCGATGGTACCGGGGGGGGTGGGGCGGACAAAGCGACCATTGCGCACTTCCAGGGCCTCGCCACAGCTAGGGCAGTTAAATTTCACCGGATTTAACCCCGCAAACCGATGGCCACACATGGGGCATTGATCCTCCACCACATTGCGCTGCACCCACCACCGTAGGCCATAGACCGCAATTACCGGAGCCGCCAGCAAAAACACCAGCAGCAAGACCACCCCATTGACGACCCAACCCAATCCCACGGTACTTAAGGTCATAATTGCCAACAAAATCATCAAGCTACAACCAATCCCCGATAAATTCCATTGCCCGATCTGATTCACGCCGCCTCCTCAATCCTGTCTCTCCATCTTCTATCCTAATCCACCCCCCTAGGAGAGGTGTTCGGCGATGAAGTTGGTGTACACTTCCCCGGCGAGGAAGGCGGGAACCTCTAAAATTCGCTCGTGGAAGCCGATGGTGGTGGGAATCCCCGTGATGGCACATTCCCGCAAGGCTCGGCGCATCCGTTTAATGGCGGTGGGGCGATCGGGCCCCCAGACGATCAGCTTGCCAATTAACGAATCGTAATAGGGAGGGATCTCGTAATCGGTGTAAACATGGGAATCGATCCGCACCCCCGGGCCACCGGGAGGAAGGTAGGCGGTGATCCGGCCCGGATGGGGTCGGAAATCGTGGTCGGGATCTTCAGCGTTGATCCGGCATTCAATGGCATGGCCCCGCAGTTGAATATCTTCTTGGGCAAAACTGAGGCGATCGCCCTGGGCAATTTTAATCTGCTCACTGATCAAATCCAGCCCGGTAATCATTTCCGTAACCGGGTGCTCCACCTGAATCCGGGTGTTCATTTCCATAAAGTAGAAATCGCCATTTTTATCCAGGAGAAATTCCACCGTCCCCGCCCCCACATAGTGAATCGATTGGGCGGCCCGCACCGCTGCGCTGCCCATTTTTTCCCGCAATTCGGGACTCAGCACCGGGCTGGGGGCCTCTTCGAGCAATTTTTGATGGCGGCGTTGGATCGAGCAATCCCGTTCCCCCAAATGCACCACGTTGCCGTAACTATCCGCGAGAATTTGGAATTCAATATGGCGGGGGGCTTCGAGGAATTTTTCCAAATACACGCCGCCATTGCCAAAGGCGGCCTCCGCTTCCCCTTGGGCGGCTCGGAATAGTTTAATTAAATCCCCCTCGTTGGTGACGAGGCGCATCCCCCGGCCGCCGCCGCCGGCCGTGGCCTTGAGGATGACGGGGTAGCCAATTTTGCGGGCGATCGCCAACGCCATCGTTTCATCCGTGAGCAGCCCCTCACTACCGGGGAGCGTCGGCACGCTGGCCCCCTGCATCGTGCGCTTGGCGGTGGATTTATCCCCCATGGCAATCATCGCCGCCGGGGTGGGGCCGATAAAAGCAATTTGGTGATCGGCGCAAATTTCCGCAAACCGGGCATTTTCCGCCAAAAAGCCATAGCCCGGATGGATGGCGGTGGCGTGGCGAGTGAGGGCCGCCGAAATGATGTTAGGGATATTCAGGTAGCTTTTACTACTGGGGGAGGGGCCAATGCAGACGCTTTCGTCGGCCAGTTGGACATGGAGGGCTTGCTGGTCGATGGTGGAATGCACAGCCACCGTGGCGATCCCCAGTTCTCGACAACTGCGGAGGATACGGAGGGCGATTTCGCCACGATTGGCAATGAGAATTTTGGAAAACTGCATGAATACAGCGGGGGCTTGCGGTCGTGGAATCCACTATACAGTTTTTCTGCTCCCCTGCCCTAGTTGTGGGGGGGGCGATCGCCTGAGCCACCCTCAGCGGCGGTAAGCAGGATCACCCCGAGGGTGAATTCCCGATGCTGGAATTTCCCTAAAATCTAATATAATTAGCATAATTAATCAGAAATGCATACAGATTAATCTCTCAACCGGCATTTAGTAGATTGCTTAATAAATGGTGCGTCAGCCGTTATGTTGCTCTTTTGCATCATAGATTAATCGCTCTGACGCACCCTACAGCAGCATAATTGGTCTTAATCTAAAGAATGTGAGTCCTAATAATCAGTTAATGCATGATCAATTGTTTTTTAAAATCCGTGGCTGCCCAACAGATTAACCCATTTTTTATTTTATCCTGAAAAAACTTAATTTACCTGCCCTTAACCCCCAATCTTTATGAATAATATCCTTGCCACATTACCCGTGGGTTATGCCTATTATCAAATCCTTCACGATCCTCAAAATCAAAGTTCAGATTGCCAAGTTTTAGAAATCAACCCAATTTTTGAGCAAATCACCGGGTTAACCGCAGCGGATCTGGTGGGTAAAACCCTGAGAGCCATTGCCTCTGAGCAGCAGAACTCGCCCTTTAACTGGTTAAATTTCGCTCAAACCCTGCAATCTATACCGACCCCCGAACAGTTCGAGCAATATTCAGCCTCTTTAAACCGTTGGTATCAAGTCCATCTCACCACCCCCGAACCCGAATTTTTAGTCACCACCTGGATTGATATTACTGACCGTAAAGCAATGGAGGTTCAATTCAGCAGCAATCAAGATCAGCAAGAATCTTTAATCAGGAATACCCCAAAACTGGATCGCCGCAAAAATAATCTTAACTGGATCGCCAACTTTAGTGAAGGTGAACTTGATGATCAAACCATCGAAAAAATTGCTGAATCCAAACTGAGTGAAACCTTGCTGCTGTTAAATGATGCGCAACGGATTGCTAATATTGGGGCTTGGAAGCTGGACGTTAAAACCGGCAAAACAGAATGGACAGAGCAGGTTTATCATATCCATGAAGTAGCCATCGGGTTTGATCACAACAAAACCAATGGTCTTGAATTTTACCATCCCGATGATCGCCCGATCATCGCTCAGGCAATTAAAATAGCCATTGAGGAAAAACAAAGTTTTGATGTGATTTGTCGTTTTATCACGGCTAAGGGTAATTTGCGCTGGGTGCGAGCATCGGGCTATCCCCTCCTGAAGGATAATCAGGTGACACATATGGTGGGGATGTTTCAGGATATTACCCAGGTGGAAGAGGATAAAGCGGCGATCGCCCGTGAACAACAGTTCTCTAAACAAATTTTGGAAAGCATGGCCGATGGCTTTTCCGTGATCGATGCCGAGGGGACACAACAGGATGTCAATCCGGCTTTTTGTCGCATAACCGGCTTTAGTAAAGCCGAGCTGATTGGCCGCAAACCGCCCTATCCCTATTGGCCTTTGGAGGAACTGGAAAATATCCAAGTTGCCCTGCGAGATACCCTAGTGAATGGGTCTGGCTCCTATGAATTGGTGTTTCAGCGCAAAAGTGGCGAGCGATTCCCCGTGATTGTTTTTGCACGGTCATTAAATGATCAAAATGATCAACCCCTCTTCTTTTTTGCCAACATTCAAGATATCACCGACCAGAAAAAAGCCCAGCGGGAATTAAAAGAGAGTGAAACCCGGTTCCATTTAGCCATTGCCGGTACAGGGGCAGGGTTATGGGATTTGGATATGGTTAACAACACTGTTTATTTTAGCCCCCATTGGAAAAAAATGCTAGGCTATCATGATCATGAAATTGAAAATACTTTTTCAGGCTGGCAAAATCTATGGCATCCCGATGATACTGACCGTATTCAAGCTGCCATTGATGATTATTTAAGTGGCAAAAGTAAACGATACGAAATTGAACATCGTTTGCGCCATAAAGATGGCAGTTGGCGGTGGATTTTAACGCGGGGAGAAATCATTAAAAATCAGCAGGGTGAGCCGATCCGCTGGATCGGCACGAATATCGATCTCTCTGAACGCAAACAGATGGAGGAACAACTGCGGGAGAAGGAAAAACATACCCAGATGTTTTTCAATCAATCCCTCTATGGGTTCTTTTTCATGATGCTGGATGAACCCATTGATTGGCGCAGGGAGGGCGATCGCCCCCAACTCCTCGACTATGCCTTTTATCACCAACGGATGACCCGCGTCAATCAAGCGATGTTGGATCAGTACGGCGCGAAGAAGGCGGATTTTATCGGTTTAACCCCTGCGGATTTATTTGCCCATGATTTAGACCATGGCTATGAAGTTTGGCGCAAACTATTTAATCAGGGGCAATTGCATATGGAAACCCGAGAACAGCGGTTAGATGGCACTCCGATGATTGTGGATGGACAATATACTTGTTTGTATGATGACCAGGGGCGAATTTTGGGCCATTTTGGCGTTCAGGTGGATATTACCGATCGCAAGGAATCGGAAGCTAAATTATTAGCCGCCAAGCAAATGGCAGAAGTAGCCAACCAAGCCAAATCAGAATTTTTAGCCAATATGAGCCATGAAATTCGCACACCCTTAAATGGGGTGATTGGTTTTACGGAACTGCTCTTGCAAACCCCCCTTAATGAAACCCAGCGCCAATATGTTAATAATGCCAATGTTTCGGGAAAAGCCTTGTTAGCGATTATTAATGATATTCTTGATTTTTCCAAGATTGAAGCGGGTAAACTAGATCTGGAAACCATCCCTACGAATCTTCTTGATCTGTTAGGGGAAGTGATCGATATTCTTAAATACAGTGCAGAGCATAAAGGTTTAGAATTGCTCCTGGATATTTCCTTGCCGATGCCCCCCATAGCCCATGTTGATCCGGTTCGGCTCAAGCAGGTTTTGATTAACCTACTCAATAACGCCGTTAAGTTTACGGATCAGGGGGAAGTGGAATTAAAATTGCAATTCCAAGATTTGGGCAATGGCCAAGGAGAGTATCATTTTGCAGTGCGGGATACCGGGATTGGGATTCGCCCGGAACAGCAAAGCAAACTATTCCAAGCCTTTTCCCAGGCGGATAGTTCAACAACCCGTAAATATGGCGGGACAGGTTTGGGCTTAATTATCTCCGGTTTGCTCGTGGAAAAAATGGGCGGGACGATTAATGTTGAGAGCGTTTGGGGAGAGGGAAGTATTTTTGAGTTTAAAATCACCACTACCTTTGTTAATAATCCTGATCAAGCGGCTCCGTTCTCCAGATCTTTAGGAATTGGGCGGGTCTTGATCTTAGATGACAATGCCAAGAGTCGTAAAATTCTCGAAAGGTACTGCACCCATTGGGGTATTGAGGCGATGGGCTGTGGCCATGATTTGGCAACTTGTCAATATTTAGAACAGGGTAATTTTGATCTAGTGATTATTGATTACCATCTCGCCGGTATGGATGGCTTAACGGTGCTGGAGCATCTACGCTCACAGTTGCCATCGAGTTTAGAGGCGATGCCGGTAATTTTGCTGCACCGTTCCGTTGATTATGAAAATATTCGCGATCGCTGTCAGGCTCTCGATGTCCAGTGTCATTTGGTGAAGCCAGTGAAACCCGATGCGTTTTATCGGATGTTGACAACCCTGAATCAAGCTACGCCCTCGGTAGAATGTCCCCTCTTAATGGCGAAGCAGTCCCCCGCTACGACAATACAGCGCCCCTGTACGGTTTTAATTGCTGAAGATGTCAAGGTAAATATGATTTTATCGAAGGCGTTGGTGAAGCGGGCTTTGCCCAATGTGCGGATTATTGAGGCCACCAATGGGTTGGAGGCGATCGCCGCTGTGGATCAGCACCCCATTGATCTGGTGTTAATGGATGTGCAAATGCCCCAGATGGATGGCATTGAAGCGACGCGGCGGATTCGCGCAGCGGAGGCCCAAACGGGGCAGCGGGTGGCGATCGTCGCCCTCACTGCCGGGGCATTAAAGGAGGAGCAGGAGCGGACATTTGCCGTAGGGATGGATGGCTTTTTAACAAAGCCGATGGATTTTGCGAAACTCCAGGCCGTCCTAGGGCAATATCTGGGATCTCCCTCAGGATTGCCCATGGAGAATTAGAGTACAATGAGTGATCAAACCATCGGGCGACTGGCGCAATGGCAGCGCATCGGACTCTTAATCCGCTGGTTCTGGGTTCGAGTCCCAGGTCGCCCATTATGTTGTTGAACGGTGCGTCAGACACAATTCAACCACCATCATTGATTCGATCTGACGCAGCCTACCCATTGATTGTAAGGTGCGTCAGCGATTAATCTATGACGCAAATGAGCAGCGTAACAACTGACGCACCGACGCACCATTGAGAACGGCATGGGCAAAAAAATTCCCCCCTGACCAGCCAGGTAATCAGGCTGAATCAAGGGGGATCGACGCAATGATGCCATGGCTCTCCTCTCAGGAGGAGACCGCCATTTTACCAACTGGACTTGACCACACCAGGGAGTAAACCCTCGTGGGCCCATTCCCGGATCACATGGCGGGACAGGCCGAAATCCCGGTAGTAGCCTTTGGGGCGACCCGTGGCCCAACAGCGGTTACGGACGCGCACCTTCGCACTGCTGCGGGGCAGGCGTTGGATTTGGCGGTGAATTTCTACCTTTTCGAGGATAGTGCCAGCGGTACGGAACTCCTCTAACAGCGTCGCCCGCTTCTCAGCATATTTTTCAACCAACTTTTTGCGCTTTTTCTCGCGCTCGATCATCGACTTTTTAGCCATAGGAATAAAATACTGTGGTGATGATTAGACAGCATTCTCCATCATACCATCCCTGTTCGGTGGATCACCGCGATCAGGCCGGCTAAAACCAGGTGAGGGCTATGGTGTCGATCGCCATCGCTGCCGAGATGACGGTGGAGCCAAGGGCCATCGCCCCCCGTGAGGATGACGGGGGCTTGGGGATGGCGGGCCCGCCAATGGTGGATAAAGTCCTCAACGCCGGCCAATACCGTATAGAGAATGCCACTTTGGATCGCCTCCGGTGTTGAACAACTCCATCGGGGGGGCAATGCATCCGGCAGAGCCACGGCGGGTAATGCGCCGGTCTGTTGGGCCAGGCTGCGCAATTGTAGCCCCAAACCGGGGAGGATTGCGCCACCGGCCAGGGTGGGGCCAGGGGCGATCGCCGTCAAGGTCAACGCTGTCCCCCCATCGACAATTAAAACGGGGGTTCCGTAATCCTGGGCGGCTCCGTAGGCGGCCAGGGCGCGATCGCTCCCCAAGGTGGGATACATTCCCTGTAAAGGAATCGCCCCCAGGGTAATTTCCCGGCCATAGTCAGCCCAAAATGGCGTTTGCTGGGGAACAACAGAGGCAAAAAAGAGGGGGAGCGATCGCCACCGTTCCGGCAAATCTTCAGGCCCCTGGCCATGTTCCCCCCGCCAATATTCCACCCCTTTGCCCCCCGCCACCCCCACAAAATGGAGGCGAGAATTGCCAATCATTAATCCCAGCCAAGCCATGATTCACCCCGTTGTTGCCGGTTTGTGGAGGACGAAAAATTTTGATGCCTCCGGCAGGCTTAAGCCAACGCCCCTACAGTCTTCCCACTTCCCACTTCCTACTTCCCACTTTAAAGATGCCGGGCCAAAAATTCCCCAGCAGCCTCAGGGGGCAAGGGTTTGGCAAAATAATAGCCCTGGCCATAGTCGCAACCCCACCGTTTTAAATAGGCCACCTGCATCGGTGCATCAATGCCTTCGGCCACCACATCCATCCCCAAAATATGGGCCAGGTTAATAATCGCTTGGACAATTTCCGAATCTTCCCCATTCGCCTTCATCCGCATCACAAAGGAGCGGTCAATTTTCAGCGTATTCACCGGAAACTGATCCAAATAACTCAAAGAAGAATAGCCCGTGCCAAAATCATCAATCCCCAATTGAATCTGGCGCGATCGCAACGCCATCAGGATATTTTTCGCCTCCGTGGCATTGTTCATCAGCATACTTTCGGTAATTTCCAACTTGAGATGATGGGGGGCTAACTGTGTATCCTGAAGAATTTTCTCAATGGTATCGAGGAGGCCCAATTCATTCATTTGTCGCCCCGAAAGATTGACATTGATCACTAAATTGGTCGCCGCTGCATAGTTGTCTTGCCAGGTTTGCAGTTGTCGGGCCGCCGTTTCCAGAATCCACTGCCCCATGGGAACAATCAGGCCGGTTTCCTCCGCGATCGCAATGAAATGAGCCGGAGCCACCAGCCCCTTATCGGGATGTTGCCACCGGATCAGGGCCTCAAAGGCGGCAATTTTCCCCGATTTGAGGTTCATAATCGGCTGATAATAGGCGACAAACTCCCGCCGCTCCACCGCCCGCCGCAGATCAGTTTCCAACTCCAACCGCGCCAAAGCACGCTGATGCATGGCGGGGTGAAATACCGCATAACGACCTTTGCCCAGGGCCTTAGCGCGATACATGGCCGTATCAGCATCCCGGAGAATATCCTCGGGATAGTCATAATGAATTTGGTTCAGATCCGTATCCGGCAATTGACTAAAGGCAATGCCAATACTGGTTTCCGCAAAAACGTCATAACCTTGAATATGGAACGAGGCCCGCAGGGCGGTGTGAATGCGATCGGCAATATGTAAGGCTTCTTGGCGATCGCGAATTTCCTCCAGCAAAATTGTAAACTCATCCCCCCCCAACCGCGCTAGGGTATCACTGGGGCGGAGATAATCCTCCAAACGGCGGGCGATCGCCACTAACAACTCATCCCCCACGGTATGGCCCAAACTATCGTTAATTAATTTAAACGAGTCAATATCGAGGAACAGCACCGCAAACAGATACCCCCCCCGCCGTTTCGCCCGGCGGATCGTATGCCAGAGGCGATCCATAAACAGGGCGCGGTTGGGGAGTTCTGTGAGGGAATCATAGAAGGCATTACGCCGCAATTGGGCCTCAGCCCTGCGCCGCTCGGTGATATCGCTACTAATGCCATCAATCCGTAGGGGTTCGTTTTGGTCGTTGTAGACCATACGACTACGACAGGCTAACCACCGCAGTTCCCCATCGGGGCGCACAATGCGATATTCACATTCCCCCGCGCTGGTTTCGCTCAAGAGGCGTAAATGTTGGGTAAAGCGGTTTTGATCCTCGGGGTGGATCAAGGTTAACCAGAGGCGAGGTGTGGCGAACAGTTCCGGGAGCGATCGCCCAAACACCTGAGCCGCCGCCGGGTTGAAATAAATCGGGCTAAGGGTGCGGGGGTCTGCGGACCACACCACATCAGCAATGGAGCCGAGAATCCCCTCTAGCCTCCTTTCGCTGGCTCGCAGGGCTTCTTCCGCTCGTTTGCGATCGCTAATATCCACCAACTGGCCAATTTCATGACTGGGTTTCCCCTCATCGTCATAAACCACCACCACCCGCACCAAAGCATGGGCGACAATATTTTGCTGGGAAATAAACCGCTTTTCAATTTGAAACTGATTAATCTCCCCAAGGAGTAACTTTTGATTAATGGCCAGATCAGCGGCGCGGTCATCGGGGTGGGTGAGGTCGATTAAATGGGTTTGGTGGAGTTGGGCCGCCGTGTAACCCAAAACCGTACAGAGGGCCGGGTTCACCTTTTGGAACCGGCCATCTAAATCACAGAGAAAAATCCCAATGGGGGCCAGTTCAAACAGGAGGCGAAATTGCTCTTCACTTTGGCGCAGGGCAATTTCCGCATGGTATTGCTCGGTAATATCGGTAATCGAGAGAACGGCGGCGGTAATTTTGCCCTGGGAATCCCGGAGGGGGGAGCCATTGATCGAGAGGTATTGCCGCTCACTGCGGCCAGTACGGCGGCCATTTTCGCCCGTGATCCAGGTGTAGCGCAGATCAAAAATCGGTTCCCCCTCGCTGAGGATTGACCCAATGGGCAAGTCCTGAAGGGGGAGGGGGGAAGTTTGAGCATGGTTGTGATACCAAGTGACGCGGTTTTGATGGCTGCGTTTTTGGGCCCGATGGGTGAGGCCGAGAATAAACTCCGCCCGTTCATTGGCAAAGGTGAGTTGCCCCTCCCGATTAATCACAATAATCGCAGCAATACTGGTTTGGAGGATGCCATTGAGTAAATCCCGTTCATTGCGGAGGGTTTCCTCAAATTGTTTGCGCTCGGTGATGTCGGTTTGCACTTCGATGAAGTGGGTCAATGCGCCGTGGAGATCATGAACCGGGGCGAGGTTGAGTTCCATCCAAAAGGGAGTCCCATCTTTGCGATAGTAGCGGAGCGTGCCGTGGAAATCTTGGCCTTGGAAACGGGCATGGTTGATGGCCCGGAGGGTTTGGGGATTGGTTTCGGGGCCGTAAAGGAGGCTGATACTTTCCCCTAAAATATCCGGGGCTTGGTAGCCGGTGAGGGTTTCAAAACTGCTGTTGGCGTAGAGGATGGGGTGATCGGGGGAAATGGCATCGCTGATCACAATACTGTTACTACTGGAATCGATCGCCCGCTTCATTAAATGGAGTTGGGCGGCCTGTTGCTCCCGCTTAATGGCCGTCGTCAGGATATGGCCCACGGCTTGGAGGAATTGGGCATCATCATGGTTAAATTCCCGGGGGCGATCGCTATAGATCCCCAACACCCCATAGGGATGATCCACCCCCAACACCACCACGGAAACCCCACTAATAATCCGGTGATTGTGGAGCAGCACCTCCCCCCGAAATCGCGTTTCCAGACGCAGATCCAACACCACCACCGGCTGACCTTGAACGAGGGTATAACCAGATTGGGAGGTTTCCGTAGCGGAAACGGTGATCTGTCCCACCAGGCCCGGCTTCCATCCCACCCCTGCCCGCAACAACAGGGCATGATTATTTAACTGCTCAAAAATCGCACAATATTTCACCCGCAGCGTCCGGGCCACCAAATTCACCAAATCCTGAATCAGCCCATCGAGATCAGAAGCAGTTAGGCCCCGCTGACCCAGGGCGGCAAGGGCGGACTGTTGGCGGAGGCGGAGTTTTAATTGGGTTTCGCTGCGGTGTTGGCTGGTAATATCCTCCGTGAGCACCATCACCCAATTGGGGGAAATAAACAGATACCGCAGTTGGAGGTGAATATCCGCAGCGGGGAGATGGAGCGATCGCGCCACTGGGGCCTGATGGGCAATACAATCCATCAAATCATTGTAGATATGGGGGTCTTGGGCGAGCACTTCCGTAGCCCGTTTGCCCATATTATTGAGCACTTCCCCATGGGTGAGGGCGATGGCCGCCTCATTACAGCCCACAAAAATAAAATTATCGCCGGTATAACGCCAAGTACAGACGGGGATCGGGAGTTGTTCGTACTGACGACGAAACTGCATTTCCCGTTCTTGGACTTCCTGAAGCAGGGCGGTATAGGCCAGCATTTCTGTCGTCAACTGACTCCGCAACGCTGCCGCATCCTGCTCTACCCCGGCTAATTGTTGAACACATTCAGCAGGGTAGGGTTTCGCCCATTGACGGGGAACCAATGCCCCAAGGAGCAACCACAGCAGTACCATGCCCCCCATCGTCCCCCACCCTAGGGGTGATGCTGAACTGACCACAGCCATCCCCAAAGCCAGCAACCCTAACCCCAGACCCAAGGACCAAATCCCGATCAGCCATGTTTGCTGTTGTTGGGACAGTAAGATGAAGTAGGGTTTAGCGGGATTAGCAGCCGAAACCGTGGGTGCTGATGGTGCAGAATCTTGATTCATAGGGACGACCCGATTAAACTGGCGCGATTTTGAATGAACCAGACAGGATTCCTGAGGGTGACAATGCCCTTCAAGAAAACAATGGAGACTAGGCCCTTACCCATCTTCTCAGAAATTTTCAAATTCCCGCCGTTCTCATCGCCCTATCCCGGTCTAAATGGTTAAAATTAGCCCATAGTATCAGGGCCAGGGAGGGAGGTTTGCTCTTGAAGACAAAATGGTGTGATCCCAACAGATTCAAACAATGGCGCGGGGTTCAGGTTGCCCTGACCTTGGTTTTTACCCTCAGTGGGGTAGGATTGGGGCCACGACCCGGATCCGCTGCCACCTGTCCGGCTTCCTTGGATGCGGCGATCGCCCCGGTGATTAACGCACCGCAATGGGGGCGATCGCAGTGGGGCATTGCGGTTGCACCCTTGGGGGCTGGGCCAATTTATGAGTATGATGCCCAGACCTTCCATGTGCCCGCCTCCAGCCTCAAGCTCTTCACCACCGCTGCGGCCTTGCTGGAACTAGGCCCCGATTATCAAATTCTCACCCCCATCCACCGCTATGGCACTGCCCCCACTTTAACTCAACTGCATATTTCCGGCCGGGGGGATCCCAGCCTCACCACCGCTGATCTCCGAGCTTTTGCCCAACGGCTCCACAGTGAAGGGGTGCGCACCATTGAACTCCTCAGCGTTGACGATGCCCCACCCCATACCCATCGCCCCCCCACCTGGGAGCAGGCTGACCTCAACTTTTACTATGGGGCGGCGGTGAATCGGTTGATTTTAAATCGCAATGCTTTTCGGGTCAGGTTTGTACCCCAGGAGTTAGGGCGGCCGGTGCAGGTGCTCAGTGAAGATCTGACGGCGTT
>RECT01000224.1 GCA_007693875.1 Spirulina sp. DLM2.Bin59 | reverse complement strand
TCTACCTGCGCCAAGAAGGACGGGGCATCGGCTTAGTGAACAAGCTAAAAGCCTACCCCGTGGTAAAGGGAATTTTTAACGCCCCTGCCCAGGCCAGTTGCTCTAAACGCAGTTGTGGATCTTTACTGGGGGCATGGCGGTGAACCGATAGATTTCTCTTCTGCTCCACCATTAAACCAAGGGAAACATTCACCTGCTTTAACCGCGCCATTTCTGTAAAACTGAGAATGCCCGCATTAGTATGGGGGAAAAAGCCGAGATCCAACGCTAACTGACAAAGCTCCTCAATGCGGGTAATCCAAGCCTCGCGGTGGGGACTGTGGGGATGGACTTCACCACTGAGGATCAGGATTTCACTCACCCCATGCCGCCCTAACTTCGCCAATTTTTGCCGTGCCGTTGCTAAGTCTAACCATAGATCTGTACCAGGATCGCGGCGAAAGTTGCAATAATCGCAGCGATTAAAGCATTCATAGGTGGGGACAAGGGTATAGGCTGGGCTGTAGGTGATCGTTTGGGCCATGGGGCAGGGATAATGGGAAAAGTGTTAGGGCGTATTCTAGCTGGGTCATTCCCAATTATTAACTAGTGTTAACCGAATGAGTTTGGGAATGCGTCCTCACGGTTTTGTTGATCCTCACAGACTGATTTTTTATGATTGCCTCCTCACAGTCCTTCGCCCCGCCATCCTTAACCATCACCGACCTCGATACCACTGCGGTGAGCCACATTACCCCCCCTGGGGAGGATGTGATTGCGGGGTTAACCCAAAGGCAAAAAACCCTACCCCCCCGTTATTTCTACGATGCCACCGGCTCCCAACTGTTTGAGCAAATTTGCACGTTGCCGGAATATTACCTGACCCGCACCGAGGCGGCAATTTTAGCAGAGTTCGCTGGCGAAATTGCCGCCGTAACGGGCCGCTGTGAGTTGGTGGAGTTGGGGAGCGGTAGCTCGACGAAAACCCGCCATCTGTTGGATGCCTATCATCTCTTGGGGGGAACCCTCGATTATGTCCCCATTGATGTTAGTCGGGAGATCCTTGTGGAGAGTGCTGAAGCCTTGTTGGCGGATTATCCCCGCCTGCGGGTGCAGGGTTTGGTGGGAACCTATGAGCAGGCCTTGACCCATTTGCCCGTTTCCCCCGATGCCCCCCGGTTGGTGATTTTTCTAGGGAGTACGTTGGGGAATTTAACCCCTGAAGCCTGCGATCGCTTCTTTGCCCAGTTGGAAACCGCCCTCAATCCCGGGGATTATCTACTTTTAGGGGTGGATTTACAAAAAGACCCCAATATTTTAGAAGCCGCCTACAACGATGCCCAAGGGGTGACGGCGGCCTTTAACCGCAATATCCTCGCCCATCTCAATTGGCGATTCGGGGGCAATTTTGACCTGGAGCAGTTCCAGCACCGGGCTGTTTATAACGCGGCAGCGGGACAAATTGAGGCCTATTTAGATAGTGGGCGATCGCAAACTGTCCAACTTACGGATCTCAATCTCACCGTCAATTTTGCCCCTGGGGAAAGCCTCCACACGGAAATTTCCCGCAAGTTCCACCTGCCCACGCTTCAAACTGAACTCCAAAACCACCACCTCACCACCCGCCAAATCTGGACAGATCCCCAAACCTGGTTTGCGGTGGTGCTGGCCCAACGGCAATCCTAAGGGAGGGGCGAAAAATTTTTCGCCCCTACGGAAATCAGGGCCGATGGTCGATGAGTCAAAAAATCCTCCCCACTGGGGGAGGATCGCGCCTTAACTGGCCAGGTATTCCTGTACCGCCACCCGCCGCTGACGGAGTTTTTTCAAAGATTCCCGCTCCAGTTGCCGCACTCGTTCACGGCTGATCCCCAGACGAGTGCCAATTTTAGCCAAGGTCAAGGGTTGACCATCGGTTAAACCATAGCGGAGCGTCAGGACTTCCCGCTGTTGGGGGGTCAATTCCGCCATCAGTTTGGCCAAATCCCCTTGGAGGGAGGCTTGGGTGGCATAGTCCTCCGGCGAGAGGCCATCATCTTCGAGGAGTTCCCCCAGTTCAGTATCCTGGTTATCCCCCACCCGCAGATCTAACGAAAGGGGATGACGGGATTTTTCCAGGTAATCCCGGACTTGTTTGGGGGTGAGATCCAGCTCCTTGCCCAACTCTGCCATGGTGGCGGCCCGGCCCAGTTGTTGGGAAAGTTGCCGCTGGGCTTTTTTGATCTTGTTGAGTTTTTCGGTGATGTGGATGGGTAGGCGGATGGTGCGGCTTTTTTCGGCGATCGCCCGCGTGATGGCTTGACGAATCCACCAGTAGGCATAGGTGGAAAAGCGATAGCCCTTGGTGGGGTCGAATTTTTCCACGCCCCGCTGCATGCCAATGGTGCCCTCTTGGATCAGATCCAGAAGATCAAGATTACGCTTGATGTATTTTTTGGCAACAGACACGACTAAACGTAGGTTGGCTTCCACCATTTTGCGCTTGGCCACTTCGCCCGCATCAAGGGTGCGCTGCAATTCTAATTCCGTCAGGTCAGCCAGTTGGGCCCAAGCCCCTAAGGACAGGGGTTCCCCGGTTTCGGCTTCGTGATCAGCTTTGAGGTTCTCCAAGGCGATCGCCTTTTGCACCCGTTTCGCCAGCAGAATTTCTTCCTCATGGGTCAACAGGGGCACGCGACCGATTTCACGGAGGTAGGTACGGACGGGATCGGTAGGGGTGTGGGCGGTTTTCATCAGTTGAGCCTGGAGGTAGAGTGTTCAACAACAGAGAGAAAGCTGTCACGGTAAGACAACTTACAGTGGAAATCGCAAGGGCTGTGATTAAACGAGATGAGGAGAAAAACCTGCGGTGAGCAAAGACCTGTTTCGGGTCAGCACTGAGAGCAGGACTGCTGGCAGTGCAATGTTGATAGGGGATTAAAAATAAAAGGAGAGCAAACGGGACTTACTGTAGCTAAAGGGGCACGAATACAGGCTTTGATTAAGGTAGGTACTTCCTCAAAATCTGTTCATGTTAAGCATTGTAACATTTATGATAGAGCACGTCTAGGGGGATCGTTAACCTCTTGTAATGTAGCTTATTTATGTTTCAAATATACTACAAAATGAGCGCAGCCGTCAAGCCGTCAGACCTCCCCAAGCGTCACCACAATTCTGACGAACCGAAAATCCCCGCGCCGTGAAGCGGGGGATTGGCAATGGATCCAGGGAGGCCGATGACGGATGGCCTAGGGGGTTGTGGACTTCCCGAGGAGGCGATCGCGCAGCGTCCTAATCTGATCCCGGTATTGG
>RECT01000443.1 GCA_007693875.1 Spirulina sp. DLM2.Bin59 | reverse complement strand
CCGGGGGCTGCTCAGGTGATGGCTCCATTGCCGCTGATGTTGACGAAATATCCGAATTTTTCGCCTCCGGCTCCCATCGGGGCGATCGTTGACCGGGTGGCGGAAACGACCCCCTATCTCCGGGCTACTTTGGGGGTGATTCCCAATAGTGGCAAGGTGAATCACAACACGCTCAATTACTACGGTAATCGCGCTGGTTTTCAGGTCTACGGTCGGGAGTTGGGGAACAGTGCGGCCCATTTACAGCAGGATTATCGCTCCCATGTCTGGTTTTTGACTCAAAACCAAAATTTAGGCAATGCTAGCCCGGAGCAGGGGGCATTGGGGGAGGCGATCGCCAATGATCCTGATTTTCAAACCCGTGGGGAATGGCAGCTCACCGATGGCACGGTGATCCAGTTGCATCAGCGGCGGCAGCCCCCGGTGCGGGTGATTGATCAGCGGATTGGGCGCGATCGCATTACGTTACAGCGGGTGACGGTTCCGGCAACGGTTCCCCCTGGTGAGCCTGTGCCGATTCAGTATGAATGGACGGGGCCTTGGGTGCAGTTACAGGAGGGGGTGGCGATCGTCTCTTGGCAGGGCAGTGGGGGGGCGATGTGGACTCATGATCACGGTATTGGTTTGGGAAATTTGCACAGTCAGGGGGCGATCTTGCCGAATCGGGGTTTTCGGGTGGTGGAAAATTTGGCGATGTTGCCTCCGGCGGATCTGCCTCCGGATACCTATCGGTTGACGGTGACGTATTTAAATCGCGCTACGGGCCAAGCCCATGTTCTTTCTGCCCCCGATACGATGATCACGGTTGATCCTGCTGCTGCTGCGGTTCCGGCTCCGGAATTGGATTATGTGACGCAATTGCACCATTTAGCCCAGGGTTTACCTTTGGGTTGGCGGGGTTTGGAGCCGTTGTTTTTGATGATTGGTCGGATTAATCAATATGATCCGATTCAGGATTATTTGGGTCAAACGGTGGCGGCGAATACCTATCGTCTTCGTCAAGAGCCTGAGAATTTAAGCTATCTTTATCCCCTGGCTTTAGCGCGGGCGTTGCAGGAGAATGCTCCGGCGACGTTGGCGGTGATGGAGCGGGCGGTGGCGATCGCCCCTCAAATCCCGATGCATCATGCCTATGTGGCGTTTCTCCATCTTTATCTGTTCCAACCGCGTCGGGGGGAGGAGGCGATCGCGCCTGCGCTTGTGCTTGCGCCTGATCAGCCGCTTTTCCAAGCCCTTGATGGGTTAGCAGCGTTATTGCAGGGGAATGTGGTGAAGGCTTGGCGGGTGTTGATGCCGTTACGGGGGGTAAATTTATTGGCGGTTGAGGAATAATTCCTGTAAAGTTGAGGAGGGTTAATCATAAATTGATTAGTAGTTGTTCACTGTTAAATCACTCGGTTTTGATGATGTATAGAATAAAGGTGACTACAGCGGAAGAACTTAAGGAACAGGAGGAAGATTTTCAAGCATTCTTGAGTGGTTTGGGGCAAGTATCTTTGCAGGAAGCTAAGGCTATTTTAGAAGGTCGAGAGGTTGTTGAGCCTGAACCGGAATTAAGTCCTGATATTATTGCCTGTTTTCAAAAACGGATCGGGTCTTCAAAATTTCCGGTAATCAGCTAAATTGAATTCATATTAAAATTTTCAATTTAGCGATAAAAAAGAGGGCCAAACACTTTTCGCCCCTGGGTTCAGGGTTTCAATATAGCGGTTTCTCAATCCATGAAGCAGGTTTAAAGGATGAAGGAGGAAACCAGAAGGCAAAAATGTGAAGTTATACCAATTCTCGAAAGTTGAGAAACAAATTAAAGGCTGGATAAACAGAAACCGGGTTTCTTGCATCTCCTCATTCTTCCCTAGCATCCTCACAGAAACCCGGTTTCTCCACTTGTGGGTAAAAAGAAACCGGGTTTTTATGCAAATATACCGGGTTTTTATGTAAATATCGGGCCAAAACGAAGAAATGCAATCAACCCCGTTTCTCCCCTAGCAGAGCCTCCCCATCCCCCCCACAAACTAATCTGACCACACCTTAAGCAACTGTTTCGCCGCCCGTTCCCCCGATAAATACGCCCCGTGAACCGTGCCGCGATACTTGGCGATCGTATGCTCACCCGCAAAAAACAACACATCCCCCACCGATCCCCCCAACCCATCAAAATCCGCAGGCCTTGACCCCACCGCCGCATAGGAATACGACCCCCGCGCCCAAGGATCAGCCGTCCACCGCGACACCAACACCCCCTCCGGTTCAGGAATATTCCCGCCAAAAATACGCTTTAACGTCCCTTGCACATCAGCAGCGATCGCCTCATCCCCCTGGCCCTCCATCCTTAACCCATAACTCCCCAACCCAAACGTCATCAACCCATGGACAGAGCTAAACGTCCGGGTATTGAGGAAATAACTATACTTGCCCCGCTCCGGATCCGTATAGCCAAAATATTGTAAAGACTCATCCCAAAACGTCCGGGGATAAGTCAGCACCACCTTATTCACCATCCCCATCTGCAAACGACCCATCGCTCGGCGCATCCTATCCGGCAAAACCGGATCAAACACCACCGTTCCCGCCTGCAACACCCCCAACGGCAACGTAATCACCGCCGCATCCGCAGAAAACTCCCCTTGATTCGTCCTCATCGTCACCCCCGATGCATCATAATCAATCCGCTCCACCCCCTGCCCCAGATAAATCGACAGATCCCGCGCCAAAAAATTAATCACCCCATCATAACCATCGGGAAACAACACATCCTGCCCCGGAAACGCCTCATCCTGATCCCAATACCACACCGATAACTGCTCCAGGGGGCCACCCGCATCAAACTCTAAAAACGAAGTGAGATGGTAACGCAGCAAAGGATCCTCCAACGCCCTGGGATTAACCCGTTGAATCACAGCCGCCAAATCAAGATCCCGCTCCCGCTCCTCACCATAGGCCGCCACCCGCTCCAATAACCGCTCATATTCCCCCTCACTAGCCAGCAAATCGCGATCGCCAATCCGTCGCCCCGCCGTATCGTAAACCACCACACTGTCATCATCCGTCACAAATAACTTCGCATTCGCCCCACGGGCCAAAGGCGTGATCGGATTCTTCCCATCCGGGCCATGAATCCAAGAAGCCCCCATATCCATCGGAACCCCCAAACTGCGATCCGTCCAAATCCGCCCCCCCAGGCGATCGCGCCCCTCCAACACCAAAACCTCCAAACCCGCAGCCTGCAATTGCCGCGCCGCCGTCAACCCCGCCATCCCCGCCCCCACC
>RECT01000080.1 GCA_007693875.1 Spirulina sp. DLM2.Bin59 | reverse complement strand
CCAGCAAATAGGTGACTAAAAATTGACCATCGGGTTCATCCTCAACCACCAAAATGCGGGGGCGTTGCGCCAGTTCCTGAAAACCAATGATGGTACGACTGGGCCGACTCTGCCAGGGTAAAGGACAGGAAGAGGCGGACCGGAAAGGCAGGGTTAAGGTAAAGCAGGATCCCTGGCCGAGGGTGCTGGTGACGGTAATATCCCCCCCCATTAATTGGGCAAATTGGCGGCTAATGGGCAGGCCTAAGCCGGTGCTTTGGGGGGTTTTTTGGCCGGTGTTGGTTTGGGTGAAGGGGTCAAAAATAGCCTGGAGGGCGGTGTCAGGAATGCCGTAGCCCGTATCGGTGATTTTGAATTGGAGATCATAGATGTGATCGAGGATTTGGGGGGGGCGATCGCCACCGAGAGCATTGTCCTTGATCGCCAATTCTACCCATCCCTGGGGGGTGAATTTCAACCCATTGCCTAACAAATTAATCAAAATCTGCCGCAATTTGCGCTCATCCCCATGGACGTACTGGGGCACAGCCCGGTCGATGCTCACCCGCAATGCGATGCCTTGGTCATGGGCACGGAGATGAAACAGCGATTCTAAGCCGTTGAGAAGCTGATACAAGTCAAAATCATGACTCTCTAACGTAATCCGGCCGGCTTCAATCTTGGACAGCTCTAGCACATCATTAATTAACGTCAGGAGATGTTCACCGCTTTGATTGACAATATCTAAATAGTGTTTTTGGGTGCGGCCTAGGCTGGGGTCAGCATCAAGTAATTGTGTAAAGCCGAGAATGGCATTTAAAGGGGTGCGGAGTTCATGGCTCATATTGGCGAGAAATTCACTTTTCGCCGCATTGGCTGTATCGGCGGCTTCCTTCGCCCGTTGGAGATCTTCAGCTTGTTTACGGGTGTAATTGATCAGATAGTCTTGTCCAATGGCCAGACTTAACTGGGCCGTAAAATGCAATAGCATCGAAATTTCCGTCATCTGCCAATGGCGGGGGCCGGTATTTTGATAGACCCCCACCAGGCCCCACAGGATCGGGCCGATAAACACCGGCACAATCACATAGGCTTTTGCCTGAACTAAGGCGAGAAATTGATCATAGCAGGGGGTAAAACTGGCGGTGGTGACATCATTGACGCAGCGATAGTCGTAACGAGTTTGAAAGGTTTCCCCTTGGGTCGCTTGTAAATGGGTGTCGGCGATCGCCCCTGACTCCCTAACCAACGTTGCTAAACTACAATTCTCCTCCCCCTGTAACAGTGCATCGGGGAGAGATTGAGCCAATAGGGGCCGCCAATGGGGGGCTACGGATTCGGCAATAATGCCCCCAGTCCAATCAGGGTTAAAGCGATAAATCACGGTGCGATCGCATTGCAATTGCTCCCGCACGGCTTTGGTTATCGCCGTAAACATTTTTTCCAGATTCGAGCTGTGGCTGATGCACTCCATAGCCTGGTGAATCAAACGTTCCTCCTGAGCTGCTGAAGCAAATTCGGGCTTCTCGAAAGATTTGGACACAGTAACCCTATTTGAGCGGACGACAAAACCATAGCACAGCCTTTCCAAGGCAATTTCGTGGGGAGCTATGCCAGAAAAGACGACCAAAATCCCTAGGGAGGGGGAGACCCTTCAGTGCGCCTCTACGATTTTAGCTTAAAATGCCGCCGCATCGCCCGCCTTGGCAATCCATCCCGCCCTGGCCAAAACGGGAAATCGCCGTTAAGTACCGACGAAATTCACTCGTACTGAACGGCGACATGAGCCGGTTATGATTCAGGCCAAACGGCGCAGGGTTTGTTTAAGGAGATCGATATCCACCGGTTTTGCTAGATAATCATCCGCCCCTAACATCGTTCCCCAGGTTTTATCAACTTCCGTGCCTTTGGTGGAGCAAATGACCACTGGGATCTTTTTAGTTTCTGGATTTCCTTTCAGTTCCCGACAAAATTCAAAACCACTTTGTCCGGGTAAAATCACATCGAGAAAAATAATATTGGGGGGGTTTGGGGTTAATTTCCCTTTAGCTTCCTCGACGCTGGAGGTGCTAACCACATTAAAGCCAGCTTCCTTGAGCGATCGCGTCATGTATTCGCGATCGGTCAAGCTATCCTCTACAACTAGGGCAATCTTCATAGGTTCAAGTTTAAAATAAAAGCTGAGGTTAGAGGGTTGGACATTGTAGCACAATTACCATGGAAAATCTGCCTAATTTCTGTTATTCAGCGAAAAATTAACCATGGACAAGACTGAAAAGACTAGCCATTTCACTGACCTTCCCTGTTAAACGTACCATATACAATCAAGATTGAGACTTTCAAGGCTCTTGAACTTGATTCAAGCGGGGCGGAGGATTAACCCTCAGCAATTGCTTGATCTGCGGGGATCAGTTTGCCGCCTACCGCTTACCGCTCCACCGTGTTGATGGGCAAAAAGATTTGCGAGGGTTGATCCTCTCCTGATCCCACCCGATAGGTGATCACCGCTGCTGCACTGATGGGGGTGAGGGGGGCAGGGGTGGCTGTGCCGCCATTGATGGGGTAGGCGGGGAAATTGGCGGCGCTGATGCTGAGGCGGAGACAATGGCCTGGGGGCAATTGAATGCAGGTGGCTTGGAGGGGGATGCGGATCGGAGCGGTGGCGGTGGTGTGGCGGCGGTAGCCTTGGCAGATGTTGTACACCTGGCCGTCGGGATGGACATCGGATAGGATGACGCAGAGATCATAACTGGGGGTGCTAACGGTGCAGTGGAGTTCAACGATCGCCTCCCCAGCGATGGCCAAGGGTTCCCCGAGGGGCGGCGTGGTGTAGGTGAGAATGTCGGTGCGGTGGTCGAGGGCGGTGCGGGCCAAGGCTCCGCTCGGGTGGCTGGCATGGCCGCCATGGCTGGGGACGGGCCGCCAGGGATCATGGATGAGCGTATCCTCCTGGGGGGGAATGTCCACCGCCGTGAAGGGAACCAACCGGCCGCCATCAGTGCGGACGCTGGCCAGGCCATTGCTGGCTAGATAGAAAGATTGATAATTGGCTTGGGGAAAATCCCCAAACGATCGCCATTGGTTTGTTCCCATCTCAAATAGCCACACCGGCTCATCGGCCATTAACCCGGTATCTTTGCCCTTGAGCCAATGGTCAAACCAGCGGATTTGCAATTGATCCACAGGACTGAGGGCAGCGGCTCCATAGTCCAGATCGCCCCCCTGTGCCCCCCAAGGCAGATGGCCCCAGGGGCCAATCAGCAACAGTTGCGGGGCATCGGTTTGCGATCGCATTTGCCGAT
>RECT01000478.1 GCA_007693875.1 Spirulina sp. DLM2.Bin59 | reverse complement strand
ATACCCAGGACTTAGAAGCACAGGTAGACCTCAAAACCCTCGCCCTCACCGAAGCTCAAAAAATCGCTCACATGGGCAGTTGGGAATTTGATCCCAAGACTGAAAGAGTGATGTGGTCAGAAGAACTCTATTGCATCTATGAAGCGATCGACCAGATGCCTGCCCTCTGCCCTGATTTGACCATTTCCCAAATCCATCCCTTGGATCAAAAGAATTATCAAAAACATGTTCTTGAGCGATTTTTCGCGGGTCAACCCTTTGATACAGACCTCCGCATTATCACCCAAAAGGGCAATCTCTGTTTTATCCATGCCCAAGGCCGTCCCATTCGCAATCAAGCCGGGGAAATTGAAAAGTTTGTAGGGACGGTGACAGATATCACCACCCGCAAACAAGCAGAGCAGGCTTTGATTGAAGCCAAGGAAGCCGCAGAAGCTGCCAATCAAGCCAAAAGCATTTTCTTGGCGAATATGAGCCATGAACTGCGCACGCCCTTAAATGCCATTTTAGGCTATCCCATGCTATTGCTTCAAAGTGATCACCTCAGTCCCCAAGACCGGGAGTACGTTCACACAATTGAGCGCAGCGGTGAATATTTGCTCTCCCTGATTAACCAAATTTTAGATCTTTCTAAAATTGAAGCGGGGCGGATGATTTTAAATATCAGCACATTCCAGGTTCATGATTTACTGAATGATTTAGAGATCATGCTAAAACCTCAAGCAGAGGCAAAAGACTTGACCCTGACTATCAGCAAAGCCCGTGATGTTCCCAACTTAATTAAAACCGATGGGGTGAAGTTGCAACAGGTGCTGATTAATTTGCTCAATAATGCCCTTAAGTTTACCGAGACTGGCACAGTGGCTTTAACAGTTGAAGTGATCGCCCCCAATCAGCCAAGTTCTGCCCAACGGCTCCGTTTCACCATTGCTGATACAGGGGTGGGGATTGCCCCGGAAGAACTTGATAGTTTATTTGAAGCCTTTGTACAAACAGAAAGCGGCCGCAATAGTCATGGGGGGACAGGGTTGGGTTTGGCCATCAGTCAGAAATTTATCGCGCTGATGGGGGGAGAGCTACAGGTTACTAGTGAGGTGGGGCAAGGTACAACGTTTACCTTTGATGTCCCATGGGAAGATTTACCCGATCAGCTTCATCAAGCTAACCCGGAAATCCTCCGCTGGCAGTTGGCAACGGGAGAACCATCCTACCGAATTTTGGTCGTGGATGATGTGGCAGAAAATCGAGAGGTTTTGGTGAAGCTTTTGGAATTATGGGGCTTGACGGTCTTTGAAGCTGAGGATGGGGAGGAAGCCATTGCTCAAAATCACCAACATCACCCCGATCTAATTTTCATGGATATGAAAATGCCCAAACTCGATGGCATGAAGGCTATTGAAAATATTCAAAATATTGGTTTAGATTCACCGCCTAAAATTGTTGCCTTTACCGCCAGTGCTTTTGAAGAAGATCGTCAAAACTTTTTAGCAGCAGGCTGTGATGATTTTATTCGCAAGCCTTTTCAGCAACAGGATATTTTAAACTGTTTAACAACCCATCTCCATGCTCAATTTATCCAAGAAAAATCGACGACCTCAACGGCTGAGGTAGATGGCAAGGATGGAAGCATTCAAGGGGATGAAAAAGGAAAACCTCAATCGTTGAAAATTCTTGTTGCTGAAGACAATGTGGCTAATCAAAAGGTGCTGTTAATACACCTTAAAAAGTTGGGATACACTGCGGATGTGGTAGCCAATGGTTTAGAGGTACTTTACGCTTTATCAACCTATACCTATGATGTGATTTTAATGGATATGCAAATGCCAGAGATGGATGGAGTCACCGCCACAGAACTGATCCGTCAAGAATTCCCGGTAGATCTTCAGCCCTATATTATCGCCCTGACCGCCAATGATGACGCGAGCGATCGCCTTGCTTGTCAAGAAGCGGGAATGAATGGCTATGTCACCAAACCGATTAAGCAGGAAACATTGAGGATAGCTTTAGAGTCGGTTCCTCAGTATTCTCGATGACGGGGGTGCTGTGATCGGTCAACATTGAGGTTTAGCCATGGGGCGATCGCCCCCCCATTCCTTGATATTGCCGTTGTAGACTATTCCCTGATCCCGCCTCTATGGCATAACATGGAGGACGTAGCAAATTGCCTCCAGCCGCAAGCCCATCAATGCGATCGCCATCTCAATCCAACATGATACAAAAAAAGATTCCGCTGTACTTGATCTTAACCCTGCAATTTCTGCTCCAGGTTTTGGGAATCGTCGGGCTAGTGGGGTATTTTTCCTATCGCAGTGGTGAAGAGTCCATTAATGAGATTGCCCATCAACTGATTGACGCTACGGCAAAAACAACAGAGCAGGAGCTTGATCGCTTTTTTGGCAATGCTCACTTGGTTCTAGAAACGAATCAAAGCTTACTCAAAAGACAACGATTGGATGCTCAAAATTTTGCAGATTTAGAGGCGCATTTTTTTGACATGATCAAGCTTTATCCAGAATTTACCGCAATGGCTTTTTACACACCCCAATCTCAAGTCATTGGAGTTGTCATTGATCGTGTGGGTATCTTGACAGCACCCGGAACAATTGCCACCACTGAAAAATTAGATGTGGGTTTAGGAACATCTCATTTTTATCGCCTCAATGACCAAGGCGAGCGTATCGAACATTTGTTTGAAGTTGACCATGACCCGACGGAGCGCAGTTGGTACGGGCAAGCTGTGGAAAGCAATCAACTTGATTGGACTCCAATTATGGCCCTCGTCACCGCCCCTTTGGGTGGGATATTAGCCTTTAGAAGTGTTCAAAACGAAGGGCAACTCCAAGGCGTGCTGGCCATTACACTGATTATCAATGACATCAGTGAATTCCTTAGGAGTCTCAGGCTTTCTCCTCAATCCCAGGTCTTTATTATTGAGAAATCGGGCAATTTGGTAGCCACTTCCACCGAAGAAAATGTGGCTCCCGTCACCACGGTTGATGGCACGAATATCTTAACCCGCTTACCCGCCATAGAAAGCGAAAATCCCTTAACCCAAGCAACAGCAAACGCTCTCCTCGCCCAGGCCATGCCCACGGAAACTGATCAATCTTGGAGTTTTCAATTCAGTGCTGCTGTGTCTGGGCTTGAAAATCGCCAAATCTTTAGGGGAGTGGGCGATCCCCAACGCTATTTTGTCAACGTCACCCCCTATCAAAACGGCACAACCTTAGATTGGCAAATTATTACCGTTGTCCCTGAATCCGACTTTATGGGGGCAATTTATGCCAACTTGCGCCGCAC
>RECT01000477.1 GCA_007693875.1 Spirulina sp. DLM2.Bin59 | reverse complement strand
TTTAGCCCATTTAGCCCTCCAACCGGGGGAGGAATTGGGGGAAGCGATCGACTTTACCGCCCGGCCGGTGTGGGTGGATGAATATCTCCATGGCTATCGCGATCCCGATCCCACCAATGGCGAAGAGACTGCTCCCGACAATATTTGGGCCTATTTCGCCCGAACCCCCCTGTTACCCATGGCCATTCAGGGGGGGATTTTAGTGATGGTGGCGATCGCCGCCCTGAATCGTCGCTTTGGGCCGGTGCAAATTCCCCCCGTTCCCCCCGAAAACAACAGCCAAGCCTACATTGAAGCCCTGGCCGCCGTACTGAGCAAAGCCGAGCAACACCGCTTTGCCCTCGACCTCCTCACCCCAGAAGCAACCCGACAACTTCAGGAAAGCCTCGGCTTTGGCCCCACCCCCATGACCCCGGAGGAACTGCAAGCCGCTTGGGTAGCTCAGGGCAAACCCCCCCAAGCCCTGCAAGCCCTGCTCAACCTCAAACCCAACCCCCGCCCCACCGAAGCGGACTTGATCGCCACGCTCCAAGCCTGGCAAAAAGTTCTAGACAGTCCAGAGCCAAACCCCTAGTACCGGACGGCAGAAATCACCCAACCACACCTACAAAGCAAAACCCCTAGCCCACAGGAAATTCCCCTTTCTGCCTTCTGCCTTCATCCTTCTGCCTTGAGCTACTCGGCATGGGCAAAGGGGATGGGGCTTTGATCGCGGCGGTGTTGGGTGGGAATTGCCGGGCCGGGGGAATTCCCCACTAGGGCCGCCGTTGCTTCCAATGCTGCCCGTAACCGTTTCGCCGCATAGATGGACATATCCCGAGGCACACTAATGCGATCGCGCAAATACCGCAACCCCGCATCAGACCCCGCAGGCGGCGGGCAATCCTCCCCCGTCATCATCTGCGTTAACCCACAGCGCAACGCCGTATCAAACAAAGCATTTTCCGAAGGATTCACCGCCATCAACGTCTCCCGATGCTTCACAACCCGGTATAACGCCTCCTGGCGGGAGTCTTCCGGCTCCGGGTAAGCCACATCCGGCAACCCCAACCAAGGCCCCCCATTCACCCGCTCCTGACAAGCCAACGCCGCCGCCGTCCCATTGCCATAACAGCCCCCCATTTGGGGCGGCAAATCATGGGCATGGGTATGGAAATCGCTCTGAGTGCCGCGATAGGTCCCACGACTTTCCAGCCCATCGAACCAAGCCCCCAAGTGAGGATTCACCTCCCGCAACGAATAGCCCTTGTAATAGTACAAACTGGCATTCATCCGCTCCACATAGGGCGTAAACACCACATCCGCCGTACTAAATTCCGGCAAAAAGTAGGGGCCGGGCGTTTGGGCGAGGGCGGTTTCCACCTGAGCCACCACGGTTTCAAACTGTTCCCGCAACACCTGATCCCGATCTAAGGTGCGGGTGGGAGAACAGAGCCACCGACACCAAACCCGGAACAACTGCCGCTCTAAACGCCGCAGGGGAATCACCTGGGGATCTTCCATGCCCCAAACTAAGGGGCCAAAGGCCTGTTCTAGGGCCAGCAAAATATCATCACTTTCAGTAATCACCCGGCCATCTAATTCAAGGGCGGGCAACATCCCCGACGGCACAATCTGCTTATACCACGGCTCCTTATCCCCATAGCAAAACATCGTCACTTTTTTAATCCGGTAGGGGATTTGTTTTTCCTCTAACCAGAGCCAAACCTTTTGACAGTAGGGACACCAAGCATGGTTATCGCGGTAGAGGGTGACACGGACGGCGCTTTCCGGTTGCCCAAAGAGGCGGAGTCGAGCTTGGGGGTTTGTGGGGCCGTTGATGAGATCGGGGTTAAATTCCGTTAGGGTAGCGAGTTCTGTCCAGGAGAGCGGAGCGATGGTCATAGCAAACTTAAGCAAGATCAATAAATTATTCCTCACAGATCAGGATACAACTATTCTTATAAATGGGGGTAGATGTTGCAAAAATCTGTCTGGGTTGCGCTCGGAAAATTTCAAGCTATAATCTAGTTGAGGATTACTTTGTGTTTTAAAGTTTGTTCTCAATGGCCAGCAATCTCAATTTTTAAAACAGGGCTTATTGTCATGGTTCAAAAAATTGCCTTATTTAACCACAAGGGCGGAGTCAGCAAAACAACAACCACATTTAATCTCGGTTGGATGCTTGCTTCAAAAGGAAAAAGAGTCATTCTTGTTGACAGCGATCCACAATGCAACCTTACAGGGATGGCTTTGGGTGAGGAAACTGAAGATGATGAAGCCCGCATTCAAGAAATTTATAACACGGTCTCAAATATCAAGACGGCTTTAGCCCCAGCATTTGAGTCACAGCCAAGAGCGATTGAAGCGGTCAATTGTATCCCCGTTCAAGGGCGAGATGGTTTATTTTTATTGCCGGGTCATGTGGGTTTTGTGGAGTATGAAGTAACGCTGGGTATTGCTCAGGAACTCAGTGGCTCTATTCAAACTCTGAAGAACTTACCCGGTTCCATTAATGATCTATTTGAAAAAACAGCAGCTAAGTTTAATGCAGATTATATTTTGATTGATATGAGTCCTAGTTTAGGCTCCATTAATCAAAACTTACTGATGATCAGTGACTTTTTTTTGGTTCCGACTACCGCTGATTTTTTTTCAGTGATGGCCATTGATTCCTTAGTTAAAGTATTGCCAAAATGGTATGCCTGGGCAAAGTTAGCTAGTTCAATGCCAATTCTAAGAGAAGCTAATTACCCTTTTCCGGATATTAAGCTGCGCTTTTTGGGGATCATTGTCCAAAACTATCGAATTATTCGGGGCAAAGAGACGGCTGCTTTTCAAACCTGGATTGAAAAGATTGAGAAAGCTGTCAGTGAAAAGCTCATTCCCACATTGCAGCGCAGTAATATGATGCTACCTGATCAAATGTACCGAGATCAAGGGATTGGCGATAGCCTTTCTCTGGCAAAAATTTCTAACTTCAATAGTTTAATTGCGCTGTCTCAGAAACATCGAACCCCAGTTTATGCCTTAACCCCTCAACAGCTTGGGCAAAAAGGTAAAGTTTTAGAGATCAATCAAAAAAGACAGGAAGAATTTCGGAAAACTTTTTCAGATTTGGCAGATAAAATCATTGCTCTCAGTTCTGTAAGCTCCGCCCATGCAGTCAGCGCTTGACCAATTTCGCATCAGCATCGGTCGTGTTCGTGACCTCATTGCTTTGCACAATTCTGTTAAAGCCCAAGCTACATATTGGCGACCGATGGAATATTGTTGACACTCTCAGGTCTAAAGACACTGAGATTCTGCGGACAGAGTAGATTTTGGT
>RECT01000184.1 GCA_007693875.1 Spirulina sp. DLM2.Bin59 | reverse complement strand
AATAATGCCGGGATGCTCCGCTATACCTCCGGCGGTAACTTTAAAATTCCCATTGTTATCCGGGGGCCGGGGGGCGTGGGGCGACAACTGGGGGCGGAACATTCCCAACGGTTGGAAGCCTATTTCCATGCTGTGCCGGGGTTGAAGATTGTTGCCTGCTCCACTCCCTACAATGCCAAGGGCCTGCTAAAGGCGGCGATTCGGGATGATAACCCGGTGCTGTTTTTTGAGCATGTCCTGCTCTATAACCTCAAGGAAAACCTCCCGGATCATGACTATATTTGCGCCCTAGACAAGGCGGAAGTGGTGCGACCGGGCAAGGATGTGACGATTCTTACCTATTCCCGGATGCGTCACCATTGCACCCAGGCGATGAAACTCATTGAAAAAGAGGGTCTGGGTTATGATCCTGAAATTATTGATCTGATTTCCCTGAAGCCCTTTGATATGGAGGCGATCGCCGCCTCGGTGCGCAAAACCCATAAGGTGATCATCGTTGAAGAATGTATGAAAACCGGTGGTGTGGCGGCGGAACTGAGTGCGCTGATTACGGAAGAGCTTTTTGATGAACTGGATGCGCCGGTGTTGCGGATGTCTTCCCAGGATATCCCCACCCCCTATAACGGGATGTTGGAGCATTTGACGATTATCCAGCCCCCGCAAATTGTCGCAGCGGTGCAAAAGATGATGACAGCCCAGGTTTAGGTTTAAATTATGCAAAAACACAGTCTCACCTTTGCCACAATTATCGGCCTGGTGTTGGCGGCGATCGCCCTCTTGATCATCCTGCCCCTCAATCAGGGCCTCGATCTCAAAGGCGGCGCTAGGCTCACCCTCCAGGTCATGCCCACGGAAACGGTCACGAGGATCACACCGGAAAACCTGGCGGATGCCAAGCAGGTGATTGCCAATCGGATCGATGGTTTAGGGGTATCTGAACCCCTGATTCAAACCGTCAACCCGGATAAAATCGTCGTCCAACTGCCGGGGGTCACTGATCCAGAGCAGGCCGAACAGGTCTTAGGGGAGACAGCCCAATTGGAATTCCGCGCCCAAAAACCGGGGAGTGAGGCCCAGTTACAGATTGAATCCCAACTGGAGGCGATCGCCCGCATTGAACTGGAAGAAGTCGCCAGCGATCCCGACGCAACCCCCGAACAACTGGCGGCCGCCCAGGAAAAGCTCCGCGCTGCCCATCTCGCCGTTGCCGATCTCTTTGAAAAAAGCGACCTTACCGGCAAATACCTCACCAACGCCGTTGCCGCCCCCTTGAGCACCAGCGGCGATCAATGGCAGGTGGAACTGGCCTTTGATGAAACCGGCGGCCAACTTTTCGCCGAACTGACCCGCAATGTTGCGGGCACGGGCCGCGGCCTGGGCATCTTCCTCGATAACGTCCTGATCAGTGCCCCTCGCGTCGATGCCCAATACGGCACGACTGGGATCACTGGCGGCCGCGCCTCTGTCAGCGGTAGCTTCGACCTCGAACGAGCCACCAACCTCGCCATCCAACTGCGGGGCGGTGCTTTACCCTTCCCGGTGGAACTGGTGGAAAACCGCACCGTCGGGGCCACCCTGGGGCGGGATAGCGTCAACCGCAGCCTAATCGCCGCCATTTCCGGCCTAGTGCTGGTGTTGGTGTTTATGGTGGCCTATTACCGCCTACCGGGGGCCTTGGCGGATGTTTCCCTGGTGATCTACACCATCCTCACCCTCGCCTGCTATACCCTAGTGGGCGTAACCCTCACCCTGCCAGGGATTGCCGGATTTATCCTCAGTATCGGCATGGCAGTAGATGCCAATGTGCTGATTTTTGAGCGGACGCGGGAGGAATTACGAGCCGGCAAAACCCTCTACCGTTCTGTAGAATCGGGCTTTTACCGCGCCTTCTCCAGCATTCTCGATAGTAACGTCACCACCTTAATTGCCTGTGGGGCGCTGTTTTGGCTAGGGTCGGGATTAGTGAAGGGGTTTGCCCTCACCCTGGCCATTGGTGTGGGGGTGAGTATGTTCACCGCCCTAACCTGTAGCCGGACGCTCCTCCTGCTCGTTGTGTTGGGGATTCCGGGGGTGCGACAACGGCCGGAACTCTTCTGCCCCAACTTGCCCCCCGTGGCTGCCAACCCTGAATAATCTGCTACCGGACGACAAAGCAATGCGACTGAATATTATCCAGCAAGAACGGCTATGGTGGGGGGTTTCCCTGGGGGCGATCGCCCTCAGTTTAATCGCCATGGCCGTCTCCTTTCAGCAATTCGGGGCCCCCATTCGCCCCGGCCTTGATTTTGTCGGCGGGACAAGGTTGCAACTCAGTCTTGAATGTGCCGCCACAGACACCTGCACCGAAGCCATCAGCCCCGCCAACGTGCGTAACATTCTCACCCCCCTAGGGTTAGAGGGTAGCTCCATCCAAGTGGTGGAAGACTACACCCTTTCCGTACGGACGAAAACCCTAACGGTGGAGGAGCGCACCCAACTCACCGATCGCCTCAGTGCCGAAATCGGAGCCTTTGACCCCACCACGATCCAGATCGACACCGTTGGCCCCACCATCGGCGCAGAACTCCTCACCGCTGGCATTCAAGCCCTGCTCGCCTCCTTCTTCGGCATTGTTGTTTACCTCAGTTTTCGCTTTCGGCTAGACTACGCCGTTTTTGCCATTCTGGCATTGTTCCATGATGTGCTGATCACCGCTGGGGCCTTTGCGGTGTTGGGGTTAACCCTGGGGAATGAAATTGATAGTTTATTCCTCGTAGCCCTCCTCACCGTCATCGGTTTTTCCGTCAATGATACCGTCGTCATCTATGACCGCATCCGCGAAACCCTCGAAGCCAGCGAACCGGGAACCTCCATTGATACCGTTGTTGATCAAGCGGTCAATCAAACCCTAACCCGCTCGATTAATACCAGCTTGACAACAATTTTGCCGTTGTTGGGGATCTTCTTGTTTGGGGGGGAAACCCTCCGCTTCTTTGCCCTGGCCTTGATTATTGGCTTTTTAGCCGGGGTCTATTCCAGTATTTTTGTCGCCAGTACCCTGTTGGCTTGGTGGCGAAAACGGCAGGAAAAAGATCTCCCCCTCGCCCCTGTCGTTGCAAATTTGTCCGATGAAACCTAAAGCCTAATGGCCGATGATCCCCAATTAGAAGCAAAAATTCAGCGGCTGCACCGGCTGACGGTGTGGGGTCGCTGGTTAGCGGTGGGGGTGGCCTGGCTGGTGCTGGCTCCCCCGGCCCTGTGGGCGATGCGGGAACAAATTGCCATTTTGCATGAGTATTTCACCTGGGCGGGCCTGCGGTACAGCTTGGCCTTTCACCCCTGGAGTGCGATCGCCCTCGCCTTCTGTATTGGCTTTACCGCCAGTGTATTGGTCTGGCAAAGTCGCAATATTCTCTTTGGCCTGCCCCAACGGGAGCGACAACGCCTCGTGAATCAACTTATTGCCATTGAGCGCCAAGGACGAAAACATCCCTTGGCGCGATGGTTTCGCCCCTAACCCATGACGCCATGAAACCCACGTTTAAAACAGCTCAAGCTTGGGAACAGGCCCAAACCCTGATGCAGCCCACATTAATCCGCGTCGTTGACCATCTGCGGCAGCGTTTGGAGGCTTCCGATTGGCAGGGGGATTACCAAAAAATCGAGGAACCCTTACCGGGGTTTGTCTTGCACCTCACCCGAGGGGAAAAGCGCCATGTCCTGAAGTTGTGGGATCTCTGTTTTCAAGTCTGTTTTGTGGATTATCCCACCACAGATCTGGATGTTGATCCGGTGGTGGATGTTGACAGTCAGTTATTGGATGGGACGGGGGATGTGGAGTGGGAAATTTTAGACCAGAAAGTGCGGCAGTTGTTAGCAAGATTATTTGCGAGTTTAGATGAGGAGGTTAAGCCCGCATTTGTTGAATCCGCGCCAACTGCTGACGACAGGGAATCTGAATTGTAAACTCCGTGCCCTTGCCTAAAATCGAAGCACAGAGTAATTGTCCTCCATGTTTTTCCGTGACAATTTGATAGCTAATCGCCAAGCCCAACCCCGTGCCCTTGCCAATCTCCTTAGTGGTGAAAAAGGGATCAAATAAACGGGCTTGATGGGCGGGATCAATGCCAGGGCCATTATCTCGGATATGAATCATCACCTGCTCACCATCGGTGCTCAGGTGGGTTTCAATTTCAATCCAACTGTCTTGGCTCGGGGGAGGTACGCTATCCCATTGGCAGCTTTCCTCTTCTAGTAAAGCATCAATGGCATTACTGAGAATATTCATAAACACTTGATTGAGTTGCCCTGCGTAGCATTCTACCTTAGGCAAATTTCCATATTTACGGATGACCTCAATGCCCTGGGAGTGGGGTTTAGATTTGAGGCGATTATGGAGGATCATTAACGTGCTTTCAATGCCATCATGAATATTAACTGCCTTCATTTCTGATTCATCCATCCGGGAGAAAGTCCGCAATGAGGCAACAATTTCTTTGATTCGTTCTGCGCCAACCCGCATTGATTGGAGCATTTTGGGTAAATCATCGAGCAAAAAGGGCAGGTCAATGGCGTCGATCTCGTCAGCGATGATCATTTTTGGGTCGGGATAATGCTGTCCATAGAGGGCAATGAGACCGAGAAGATCATTGATATAATCGCGGGCATGATCGATGTTGCCATAGATAAAATTGACCGGGTTGTTGATTTCATGGGCAACCCCCGCGACTAATTGCCCCAGGCTGGACATTTTTTCAGTTTGGATCAGTTGGGATTGGGTGCGGTTGAGTTCATTGAGGGTTTGGCGCAGTTCTTCGGCGCGGGCTTGGGATTGGGCATAGAGGGCCGCTTGATTGGTGGCGATCGCCAACTGATTCAGCACCGCCTTCACTAGTTCCACCTCCGCCGGTTTCCAGGGGCGGACAGTGGCGCTGTGGCTACAAATCATCACGCCAATTTTGCCCGGCTCTACCTCCAGAGGCACGACGAGCACCGATCGGTAGGCCAGATTTTGGATAAATTCGCGGTAGATCGGATCGGCAATCTCGCTGGCATCGTCAATACAAATCACCTCCAACCGCAATAAAATTGCCGCCATCGGCCCCACCGCATGGGCGGGATAATGGCCGCGAAAATCTGGCAAACCCTCGGCAACAGATTCCGCAAATACATCCCAATAGGGTTCGGCTACATCGGTCATGTACCAAGCAAAATGGGTGCGGTCAATTTGGAATAACTCTCGCACCGCATCGAGGGCGCGGTTGATCAGGATTTCGGGGGATTGTTCCAGGGAACTGCGGATTTCTACAGAAAGGCGATTGAGGAATTGCTCCCGCTCCACTTGGGCTTGGAGACGATGGGCAAAGTCCAGTAGGGAGGCTTCGATCCGCTTGCGATCGCTAATATCTCGCACAATATACAGCAACTCATGGGGGCCACTGGGAATCACCCGCACCTCTTCATACTGGATATGGTTGTCGTCAAAATGAATCTCCTGTTCATAAATTTGCATTTCCCCGGTTTGTAATGCCCGTTGGCCATAGTGATAGTGGCGATGGGCCACCTCTGGGGGCATCCAGTCCCGAATATCCTGCCCCCTGGGATCAACATCATTGGGCATAAGATCTTGAAATTCACTGGTGCTAATGTGGCCCAGATAGCGACCCTGGCAATCGAGGCGAAACATCAGATCGGGGATGGCGGTGAGGATGGCCTTGTTCGTGGCTTCGCTCTCTTGGAGGGCAGCTTCAGCCTGTTTCCGTTTGGTGAGGTCGGTGCAGGTACCCACATAGCTGCCGGTTTGGTTGGTGGCGAGGTCGATGACATTTTGCACCTGGATATAGACCCAGCGCACCGAGCCATCGGGACGTAAAAAACGGCATTCCGATTGGAAGCATTGCCCTTCGTCTTGGGCCCGCTGCCATTCCCTGGCAATGCGATCGCGGTCTTGGGGGTGAATCGAAGTCATCCAATCTTCCCCGGCAATGGCATTGAGACTTAACCCCATTAAGCTGCACAGTTGTTGGTTGGCGTAGATGTATTGCCGATCCAGGTTGCTATGGAAAATGCCCACGGGGGCAGTGTCCGCGAGGACTTGATACCGCTGCTCACTGCGGCGTAGGGCCGATGCCATGCGTTGACGGGCGGCTTCGGTGCGTTTGCGATCGCTAATATCCCGCGCTAGGGCATAGATATATCCCTGGGATTCCATCATCGCTGCGGTCCAAGCCAGCCAAAGATAGGAGCCATCTTTGCAACGATAGCGATTTTCAAAGGAAATACAAGTTTCCCCCTGATTCAAGGCTTCTACCAAGGCCAAGGTGCGCTCCTGATCCTCAGGGTGAATGAATTTTATAAATGGACTGTTGTGGAGTTCGTCCCGACTCCACCCCAGGAGGTTTTCCCAGGCGGGGTTAACATGGGCAAAATCCCCGGCACCATTGACTAAACAAATTAAATTGGGGGACAAGTTGACGATTTCTTCCCAGGCGATGCCGTGGCGTTGGGGTTCAGGGATGATTTTGCTCTGAACCAGAATCCCCCCTAGGGTTCCATGGGCATCGAACCAAGGTTTAGCCTGCCATTCAATCCAAACCGTCTCGCCATTGGGGTATGTGAGGGGATCCGCCTTAGCGTAATCCTCCAGCGGCTCCTGCCCCTCTAGGAGGGCGGCAAAGGCCGGGGGCCAAGATGCCGGCAGGGTCAAATCCCCGGCATCATAGGCTTGGCCCAGTTCCCCGGTGAGGTGATAATCCCGTTGCCAGCGTTGGCTCATCCAAACATAGTGAAGGTGGTGATCCAGGATGGCGATCGCCAGGTCAGACTGAGCCAAAATATCGGCAAAACCGCAGTTCGGGGAAAGGTCAGCAGCCATGAAGAAATACTCTAAGGAGATGAAAATCTAGCCAAGGTAAGGGATGCAAGCACCCTACATGCATTTCTATCTACCCTATTAGTGTAGGGGATTCAGGGAGGCGGTGGAAATCCGCGATCGCCTAAACCCGGCAATAAGCTACAATAATCAACTGGATATCCGCGCCCCTTGGAGAGGTGGCAGAGTGGTTGAATGCGACGGTCTCGAAAACCGTTAAGGATGCAAGTTCTTCGGGGGTTCGAATCCCCCCCTCTCCGTACCCCGCCCGCCTTGGTTTGATTGCCATACCCTGCGGCTTCCGGGAAAAATCTGTTAATCCTGAGCACATTGTGAAGGACAAGACTTAGTTGATAGTTGAATGGGATTGACGCTGTGATCATGCCGCCCCGCCAAACTCGCCCCCTTACTCGTCGGGAAAAATATTGGCGCGTGGGGGGGCTATCCTTGGTGACGTCTCCGATTTTGGGGGCCTATTGGTTTAACCACAGTCAAACCCGTTCCCCCCTCTTCTGCCCAATTTTAAAATTTACTGGCATTCCTTGCCCTGGCTGTGGCATGACCCGTTCTTTTCTGGCCACGGCTCAAGGGGATTTAGAGGGGGCGATCGCCTTTCACCTCTTCGGCCCTTTAATGTTTGCCGCCTGTGCTGGCTTTGCGGTTCATATCGCCATTGAGCTTTATACCCAGCAAGAAATTCGCTATCCCGGCCTCGATCGCTGGCTCCGGGCCAAACGGATTCCAGTGCTGACGTTTTTAGTAGTCGTCCTTTACCATGGGGCTAGGCTATGGCATTTGTCCCAATCGGGAGAATTGGCCATCAGTATCGCCAATGCCCCCCTCCAGCAATGGCTCGGGTATTTTTCCACCCTTTAACCCCTTTGGTTCCTTCCCATGAAAGACGCGGCGATCGCCCCCTCCAAATCCACCCAACGTCCCTACCTGATCCTCCTCACCCTTCTGGCTATGGGGTGCTTTGGCCTCTTCTCTACCCTAGAGGTGAATGGGTGGCTCAAGGTCTACGGCTTAATCCTGAGCCTCCAAGGGGGGTTTGCCCTTGTTTACTTTGCGATGAAAGGCCAGCGCGATCGCCAACGACGACGCTGAACCTCAGCAGTTCACCCTCAAAAAATCTGATCAAATCCTGATCCCATCCCTTGCCTTTTTGATATTGCCCCTACCCTAATCCTTTGCCCCCCACAAGCTCAAAACCATGCCAGAACCGACCCTATCCGAAGCCAACAGCAAGAAAGTCGCCGCCGGGATTTGCGGGATTTTACTGGGAACCTTTGGGGTTCATAAATTTATCCTGGGCTACACCACCGAAGGTTTAGTCATGCTGTTGGTTACACTGCTGACCTGTGGACTTGCGGGGACAATCTTTTGCATTATTGGTTTTATCGAAGGCATCATATACCTCACCCAGACCGATGAAGACTTTTTGAGAAACTATCTTCTCTCCAAACGCGGTTGGTTCTAGGCCCATGGCCCAGATCGCAAAAACGGACGCTGCTCTCAGCGTCCGCAAACCCCTATGAAGGCCTTAAATTTTAGGCTAAGGTTTCGGGGCAATAACCCAGACCACGGGTAAACTGGCGGCGGAAGGCTTCGATATCCGTGCGATCGGGGTCGCCATGGGACACCACCGCCACCTGATAGCGGCGCATCACATCCACCGGCGGCTGGCCTGTTTCCAAACTCCACAGCGCCATCTGAACATGAATATCCGGGGTGTAGGGAATCCCCAACTCATTCATGTAGGCGGCAAAATCCCCATGTTGCTGCGGCGAGATGGGGTCATTGAGTTTTACCCGTACCACCCAACCATCGATTTGATGAATCACTGACACAAAAGCGACAGAGAGCGATCGCCGTTGAATCAAAAATTCAGCGAGGCGGAGGGTTAGGCTGGCGTTAGCGAAAAAATAAAGGTAATACATATTCGTTGGGCTCACTCAGGCGTTACATTGGGGTCTTATCTAGTTCTATTGTCGCCAACTGGCCCCTACCCTGTGTAGGGGAGAGTTCCCCGATCTATAATGGGTGACTCTACCCAACTCTTAGATCCTCAGTCGGAGCCACCCATGCTTCAGCCTCAAGATATCCGAATTTTTCGGACAGTATTTTTACCGGGGGGACTCCCCGCATTAGGATGAGATAGACACTAAAATACTGACCACCCCACTAAAAAAGCGAATGGCCATAACAGATCACATACTTGCGAGTTATCAGTACGAATTGCCTCCGGAGCGGATTGCTCAAAATCCCGTAACTCCTAGGGATCAATCGCGTCTGCTTGTGGTCGATTCCCCCACACACCACACACATCAGCACTTTTACCAACTGCCAGACTGGCTCAAACCCGGTGATTTGCTCGTTGTCAACAACACGCGTGTTTTGCCAGCCCGGCTCTATGGTCGCAAATCCACAGGAGCACCGGTGGAAATCCTGCTGCTGCGGGAAGTTCGGAAAAATTGCTGGCTCGCCCTCGTAAAACCCGGTAAGCGGTTCAAAATGGGCACTGAAGTCTGCTTTACCCCCAAAGAAGAGGGTAGTGATGATGCTTCTCTTTGGGGAAGGGTGATCGAGCGGGACTTCACCACAGGTGGGAGAATCTTGGAGTTCACACTCCCCCCCGGCAAAACCATGGAGCAAATGTTAGATGCCGTAGGGTATATTCCCTTTCCCCCCTATGTCACGGAAACCACAGCGGATCCGGAACAATACCAAACCGTTTATGCCCAGGAAACCGGCTCAGCGGCATCGCCGACGGCAGGCTTGCACTTTACACCGGAACTGTTGGATCAACTGACAGACATGGGCGTTGAGCAAACCTCCCTTACCTTGCATGTTGGGGTGGGGACATTCCGGCCCGTGGAAACCGATGATATTCGGGAACACAAGATGCATGCGGAATGGGCATCCATCAGCCCGGAAACCGTAGCCAAGATCAAAGAAACCCGCAGCCGAGGCGGGCGAGTAATTGCCGTTGGCACCACCTCCGTCCGTGCCCTGGAAGGGGCAGCCCAACAGCAGAAAGTTGGGAAGAAAAAGCTCTTAACGGAACCCTTTGAGGGATTTCTCGATACGTTCATCTACCCCGGCCACGAATGGAAGATCATTGATGGGATGATCACCAATTTCCACCTGCCTAAATCAAGCCTATTGATGATGGTCAGTGCTTTGGTGGGGCGGGAGCGGTTATTGAGTCTCTATCAAGAGGCTTTAGCCGAGGACTATCGTTTTTATTCCTTTGGGGATGCGATGCTGATCTTGCCCGATGCGATGATTTAAAGATTGCCGCCCCATTGAAGATTGGGCTAGGGGTGCATTGAAGCGGTAGGGGCGAAATATTTTTCGCCCCTACTTTGCTTAGGCTAAGTTCACCAGTTTAAGGCTGAGATCCCAAAGCAGTTTGGCTTTTTCCGTATCGCTGGCTTCGTCGGAAATTTCTTGGGAAAAGGAGCGGCGGCCAGGCTTTTGGCGGTTGCCCCAACTCCAATAGACTCCCGATTCCTTCAGTTCGGGATCATAAACGGTGGCGGCTACCCTTTCGCCGGCTAATTCCTGGGTGACATAGCCGCCGGTAATGTTCTTCTGAAACCAAGGGAAGATGGTGCGAAAGAGGGCAAAGTGGTTGCGGAAGAGGGGGGTGTCGGCGACACAGCCCGGATAGAGGGAACTGAATGTGATGCCGGTTTCGGCATGGTAACGGCGATCAAGTTCCCGCATCGTGAGGACGTTGCAGAGTTTGCTGTCTTTGTAGGCTTTGCCGGATTTGAATTTTTTGCCGTTGATCATGGAAACGGGGGGTTTAAAGCCGTCTTTAAAGCCTTGGAGGTCGCCTAAATCTGGGGGGGCGGGAATGGGAATCTTGCCGCCGAGTTCTTTGGGGTTGGCGGTGACGGTTCCTAAAATCACCAGGCGTTTATCGGTGGCGTTGGATTGTTTGAAGTCCGCCAGCATCAAGTTACAGAGTAGGAAATGGCCGAGGTGATTGGTGGCCACGCTCAATTCATAACCCTCAGCATTGCGCTCCGGCTCCTTGAGGAGGGGAAAGTAAACGGCGGCATTACAAACGAGGGCGGTGAGGGGCCGGTTGAGGCTGCGGTACTTGCTGACGAAATCCCGGACACTTTGGAAGTTGGCGAGATCAATTTCCAGGAGGCTGTAGCGATCGCTCGGTATCCCCACAGATTGCGCAGCGGCTTCCGCTTTCTGGAGGTCGCGGCAAGCCATGACAACGTGCCAATCGGGCTGTTGGGCTAGGGCTTTGGCGGCATAGAGGCCCACGCCGGAGGATGCGCCGGTGATGATGGCGGTTTTCTGTTCCATAGGATTCACGGGTTCATGTCACAATCAATGTTTTTTATGATCGCACAATGGCGCGATCGCTCCTGGAATTATTACGATTCGTGATACGTAAAGCTTCCTAAATTTGATGGGGGGAGATCGGCGAATCACCGCAGGATTGCATTGGCAACGGGGGCAAAACTAGGGGAAAATGGCCCCATCTCTTCCTCAACTCCACTACTATGCCTAGGGCCAGCCTTGAAATTGCCATTGTTGGCGATGTCCATGACCAATGGTCGATGACCGATAACCAAGCCCTCGAAGCTTTGGGGGTCGATCTTGTCTTGTTTGTGGGGGATTTCGGCAATGAGGCGGTGGAGGTGGTGCGCTGCATTAGCCGCCTTCAAATTCCCTATGCAGCGGTGTTAGGAAACCATGATGCTTGGTACACCGCCTCCCCCTGGGGTCGGAAAAAAGCCCCCTATGATCACCGCTTGGAGGATCGGGTTCAGCAACAGTTGGATTTGTTGGGGCCGGCCCATGTGGGCTATGGGGTGCGAAATTTTGCCGATTTCGGGCTATCGGTGGTGGGGGGGCGGCCCTGTAGTTGGGGCGGGCCGAAATGGCTCAATGAGCAGTTTTATGCCCAACGGTATGGGGTGCATAATTTGGCGGAATCGGGCGATCGCCTCTGTGCTGCCGTTGATGCTGCCACAGAATCCCAGTTAATTTTCCTGGCCCACAATGGCCCCCTGGGGTTAGGGGATCAGCCAGAATCCACCTGTGGCAAGGATTGGAACCCCCTGGGGGGGGATTTTGGCGATCCGGATCTCACCGCCGCCATCACCCATGGCCGCCGCCAAGGGAAGCCCATCCCCCTTGTCACCTTCGGCCATATGCACCACCGGCTCCGCCATCGCCGCGATCGCCCCCGGGACATCATCAACACCCAAGGGGAAACCCTCTATCTCAACGCCGCCCAAGTGCCCCGCGTCATCGCCGCCCCAGGGGGAACCCACCATAGTTTTTCCCTCGTCACGCTGATGGCCGGGGCAGTGGCCCAGGCTCGCCTCGTCTGGGTGACTCCCCAGGGGGCGATCGTCGCGGAGCAACCCCTCTATCGCACCGCGCAAAGTGCAAAACCCTTGTTATGATGTTTAAAACCTTGGAGAGGTGGCAGAGTGGTCGAATGCGCTCGACTTGAAATCGAGTGAGGCGAAAGTTTCCGTGGGTTCGAATCCCACCCTCTCCGTTTAACGGCGTACCCCTTGCCCCCCTGGCTCCCACCCCAGGCCATTTCTGCATAAAATTCCGTATCTCCTACCACAGTTGTCTTAAATTGCATTAAAACGCAATTAAAATTAATCTCCCCTGCCCCACGGGGCCGCAATTATGGGGTAAGTTAACTTGAGAATCCTTCCCGCTCGACTATAAGGAAACATTATGACCGCCTGCGAATATATCCCCGGTTTAGAAAATGTACCTGCCGCCCAGTCTGCCATTAGTTATGTGGATGGGCAGAAAGGTATTTTGGAATATCGCGGTATTCCCGTGGAAGAATTAGCCCAAAAAAGCACCTTTCTCGAAACGGCATATTTATTAATTTGGGGGCATCTGCCCACAGCGGAAGAACTCAACGCCTTTGAATCGGATATCCGGTATCACCGCCGCATTAAATACCGGATTCGGGACATGATGAAATGTTTTCCTGAGTCGGGCCATCCCATGGATGCGCTGCAAACCTCTGCCGCTGCCTTAGGGCTGTTCTATTCCCGGCGGGCCTTGAATGATCCCCAATATATTCGTCAAGCCGTTGTACGACTGTTGGCCAAGATCCCCACAATGGTGGCAGCGTTCCAATTAATGCGCAAAGGGAATGATCCCATTCAACCCAATGACGAATTGGACTATTCCACCAACTTTTTATATATGTTGACGGAGCGAGTTCCCGACACGATCGCTGCCCGTGTTTTTGATGTTTGCCTGCTCCTCCATGCGGAACATACGATCAACGCCTCCACCTTTTCCGCCATGGTGACGGCCTCCACCATGACCGACCCCTACGCCGTCGTCGCTTCAGCGGTGGGAACCCTAGCGGGGCCGCTCCATGGGGGAGCCAATGAGGAAGTGATGACGATGTTGGCGGAAATTGGCACCATTGAGAACGTTCGTCCCTACATTGAGGATTGCATTGCCAACAAAAAACGGATTATGGGCTTTGGCCACCGGGTTTATAAGGTGAAAGATCCGCGAGCCACAATTTTACAACAGTTGGCCGAACGTCTTTTTGAACAGATGGGCCATGACGAGTTCTATAGCATTGCCCTCGAAGTAGAAAAAGTGGTGGAGGAAAAACTCGGCCACCGGGGCATTTATGCCAATGTGGATTTCTATTCAGGGTTGGTTTATGGCAAGTTACGGATTCCCACGGATCTGTTTACGCCCATTTTTGCCATTGCCCGTGTGGCCGGTTGGCTGGCCCACTGGCGGGAACAGTTGGATGCGAACCGGATTTTCCGCCCCACCCAAATCTACAGCGGTAAACACAATCAGCCCTATATTCTGATTCAGGATCGTGGGGGGAGTGAGGAGTGAGGAGTGAGAAGTGAGGGGGAAGGTCAATCCTCTTTCCTCTCTGCTCTATCCTCTTTCCTTCCCCATGCAACCATCCCATATCATAAACGTCTCAATTGTGGTGTATGATCACAAAACTCTTCACATTCTTGAGACTTTTTCCTATGGTCAAGCGTTTACAAGCGAGTGGCTTTGCTTTAACTTGCCTGCTGTTAACCGGGGGGATGGCCCCCATGGCGATCGCCAATCCCCAACCGGAAACCTATGCCGTCAATGCGGTGCAGCTCACTCCTGAACCACCGCCATCGGCAACTGCCCCCACCCAAACCGCCGCGTTGCCCGCAGCCTGTACTGCCCAAATGACCAACAACATCAACGGCATTTTGCAGCAAGCTCCCTACCGCAATGGCAAGTGGGGGGTGCATATTGAAAGTCTGGCGACTGGGGAAGTCCTCTATAGCCGCAATGCTGACGAGTTTTTTATTCCTGCCTCCAATATCAAACTCTTCACCACCGCCGCCGCCCTCCAACTCTACGATCCCCAATCCCCGATCCGCTCCACCAACCTTAGTAGTTGGGTTTATACTACCAATCTCCGCAGTGATAATGCCTATGCTGAAACCCTGTTTCGCGGCATCGGTGGTACGGCTGCCATTCAAAATGCCTTGGAACCCTTGGGGGTGAATCGGGGGGCCTTTCGGCAGGTGGATGGCTCTGGGTTATCCCGCCAAAACCTAGCGACACCGAGGGCGATCGCCACCACCCTCCGGGGTATGCATCAGCAGGGCTATGGCTATGATGTCTTTTTGCGCTCTCTCCCCGTTGCGGGGCAAAGCGGAACCCTCACCAATCGCCTCCGCTCTACCCCTGCCTTTGGTATTGTCCGCGCCAAAACTGGCACGCTCAACGGCGTGCGAGCTTTATCGGGTTACGTGGATCATAGCCAGTTTGGCACGTTGATCGTCAGCGTCGTGGTCAACCATCCTGGACAGACGGGGCAAGTCCTGGTCAATGGTGTGGATAACATCATGGTGCAGGCGGCCCGCCAATATAACTGTTCTGCCTTTTAGGGGGTTGTGAACACCTGCACCGCTGCCCGGCGGCGAGCTTCGGGGGAGCGCGATCGCAAAATTCGCTGATCTCCTTGATCTCCCTGGGTTGCAACGGCGGGGGCTAAGGCCTCCGCCTCAATCCGTAACTGTTGAGCAATGCCGATCTGTTGTTCTAGCTGTTGGGTGGAGGACACGAGGCCACTGAGACCCCGAATCAACCGCTCCAAATCCCGCCGAAAACCTGGATTACCCGTCAGTTCATCCAGGTCGGCGGTGATTTTTTGGGTGTTTTCAAAGGTAGCCCGGGCGGCATTCATTGTCCGTTGTAGCGTCAGGATTGTGGCGGGATCATTAAAGGCATCGGCGGCCACTTTTAAGGCATTGGAAGCTTCGGCGGCGTTGGCGGTGAGTAACTCCAGATTATCCAATAGCTCGCGGGTATCGGCGGATTCTAACGTGGTGTTGAAGTTGCGAATCAGTACCGTTAATTCGTTACTGGTGGAACTGATGCTACTCAGCGTCGTGGAGATTTCGTCTTGATTGGTGGCAATCAGTTGATTGATGTTACCGGTGAGCTGACTCAGTTCTGCAGCTGTACCTTCGTAGGCGGCGGCGGTGCGATTGATCTGGCGGGCGGAGGTGGCAGCAATGGTGGTGATGTCGCGGGCGGCGACGGAAAGATCCCGGGCCGTAGTGGAGAACGTGCCCGCAGTGCCGGACACTACGCCCAACTCCCCCCGCACCGATTGGGACAGTTGGGTGAGTTCTGCCCCCAACTCCGCTACTTGGGCGGCGGCAAGGTTGGCATTGGCGGTGAGGCTGGTAATATTGTCGAAAAATTCCGGATCCGTGAGGCGTTCACTGAGGCGGATCGTGCTGCGGACAGCGGCGTTGAAGCTAATCCCCGTTACCCCCTGGAGGCGATCGCCATTACAGATGACAATTTCCCGGTTACAGCGACGGCTTAAGG
>RECT01000475.1 GCA_007693875.1 Spirulina sp. DLM2.Bin59 | reverse complement strand
GGGGCAGTGGTAACTTGCTGGTGAGTTTTGACGATGGTCAAACTTGGCAGAAAGACCGGGCAGTGGAGGAAGTCCCCGCCAATTTGTATCGGATTGTTTTCCTCGATGCAGACCATGGTTTTGTGTTGGGCGATCGCGGCGTTTTACTGCGGTATCAAGGCTCAGACTCCACCACATAGTACGGGGGGAATCCTTTGGCTCCCACGGGGCCGAGGATTCTTTTTGGTGTACAGTAGATTCTAAATGTTTGTCAAAGGAGGCACTTTAAGATGTCCGGAACCACAGGAGAACGGCCATTTACTGATATTGTCACCAGTATTCGCTACTGGGTGATCCATACGATTACGATTCCGATGTTGTTCATTGCCGGTTGGCTGTTTGTCAGCACCGGTTTGGCCTACGATGCCTTTGGCACCCCCCGGCCCAATGAATACTTCACCCAGGATCGCCAAGAACTACCGATCCTCTCGGATCGTTATGACGCGAGCCAACAGATCGAAGAATTTAAAAAATAAGCCAACGCTGAATTCAAACAGAGGTTAATCACTCATGACCAACACATCTGGCAATCAACCGATTACTTACCCTATTTTTACAGTTCGCTGGTTAGCGGTTCATACCTTGGCCGTTCCTTCGGTCTTTTTCCTGGGTGCGATCGCCGCTATGCAGTTTATTCAACGTTAGGAGCCTCCCATGGATAGAATCCCCAACCCCAATAAACAACCGGTTGAACTGAACCGGACTTCTCTTTTTCTCGGATTGCTCCTGATCTTTGTCTTGGGCATCCTGTTTTCGAGCTACTTCTTTAACTAATTGCGTAATCGCGCTGTATTTGGGACTTATTAGGAGGATATAACGATGTTTGCAGATGGGCGAATTCCCCTTTGGGTTGTTGCTGTCGTTGCCGGAAGCGGCGTGATTGGTTTGGTGGGACTATTTTTTTACGGGGCCTATGCGGGCCTCGGTTCCTCCCTTTAGGTTCATGCCTGCGGAATGTTTTGATCAAAAACTTTAATCGTCTGAATAACCGCCCGGTGCTTCGGCTCCTGGCGGTTATTTAGTGGGAAGTAGGGAGTGAGGGAGAAATCTCAATTTTACTCTTTCCTCTCTTCTCTATCCTCTTTTCTCAGCATCAATGCCAATCCCCCACCAATTGAAACCCAGCCCAGATGGAAGGATGGCGTAAATCTAAATCCCCTTGGGCTTGGAGCGCTTCTGTTAAGGGGATAATCTCACCATTGGAAAGAACGAGGTGATCGCCCCCTAACCTCACCTCCCCCCGCAGGAGATTCAGTTGGGCTTGGCGCAAAGCTTGGGGCTTATTGGGGTTCTCGTTGAGGAGTTGATAATATTCACTCATCAATGCTAGGGTCCCCACATCACTCACTGCCCACAAGCTGGCTAGGGCCGCTTTTACCCCCAACTGCACCGCTAACCCGGCAAAGCCCAATTCACTTTGGCGATCGCCCACCGCCGTTTGACAAGCACTGAGAATCAACAACTCCACCGAGGGGCGATCCTGTTCCGTCCAGCCCAAAGCGCGGACAATTTCGCGTAATTCCGGCAAAGTTAAAGGGCGATCGCTAAATTGTAAATAGGACTCCCCTTCAGCGGTAGAGACAAAGGCCGCATGGGTGGCTAAATGGATGATGCCAAAGGTCTGCTCCTGGTTGGCAGCGGTGAAATTTTCCACTGTAAACCCTTCATTCTGCCAAACTTGACTGGGCCAACCGAGGCGACTAATAAAGGCCAGTTCTAAGGGGACAGCCTCTAAATTTGGCTGGGTTTCAAATTTTGAAGCTCCCATGGCTAACAGATTGGCATTGCGCAGATTGTTATAACCAATATCCACTAACCCAAAACTGGGAATTAAACTCACCCCATACTGTTCAATTAAAAACTGCTCGCCATCATGTAAAACCCCCATGGGCAGTAGGCGTAATCCTTCATCTAAGGAAAAAAGTAAATGATCAATATCACGGGCTGCTAGTTCTGGCATTAACGGCTCAATGAGAAAGGCCGATAACTGCTGGGCTGTCCTTAAAAAGGCCTGTGATTGGCGAGGATTGGTGACACCACGGCGAAACTGCCGCACGAGGTCTTCAATTTCTCGGGGGGATTGGGTGGCGACGGTGAGCCGCACGATGGCGGTTTCTAGATCAATGGGATCGCCCCTTTCCCCGGGAAAAACGGCGACAATCTGGATTTCTGTCGGTAAATTGACAATGTAGATAAAGGCAGACTTTTGCCCGGTCATCTGCCAAGATTGGCCCAAGGTCTCGACAATTTCCGTGGCCGTGGGGACGGGGCCGCACCGTTCCAGTTCTAAAAAATTGCAAAACTCAAAGGCTTGGTATTCCTCCATGAGGGCGATCGCCCCCCCATTACTACTTTGTTGCAGTTGGGCACCATAGGCCGCCCGATCCACCCCCCCAGCCGCCGGGCCAGCGATGTCTGCGCCGGTGGCAGCATCCCGTTGGGGGGGCATGATGTTGACGGGATTCGGGGCGGTGATATCGGATTGATTGCCGCTTTGGCCCCAGTGGGGTTTGACCCAGAGGAGCAAAACAAGCAGCGTGATCAGGGGGCTGAACTGGCGCATGGTTCAAAAAGTAAAGCTATAACTAACGGAAAAAATCAACCGGGCGCGATCGCCTGCACTGCCGGTGAGATCACTCACCCCCGCCGCCAACACCAAAGGCAAATGGTCCAAGGGAACCCAGGAACCCCCCAGGGTTAAATCCTGCCCCGTCCATTCGGCGATCGCACTACTATTGGGGGTTAAGCGGAACGCCGCCGCCCCAAAAATCCCCACCGTGGGGCGATTCGCCAACACCGCCGCCTCCGAGCGGAATTGGCCATTCCCTACCCCCAGGGTGAAATGAACCTGGCTCAAGGGCTGATGGGGATTGTCATGGAGATCAAAACGTTGGGTGGCCACCCCATACACCGACATCGCACTATCGGTGTAACCAAAACGGGCCAAGGATTGCACCCCCACCGCCAGATTAAAATTCGGGCTAACGGTGCGATGGACTTTAACGCTCAAGCTCCCATCTCCCCGCCAAGGTTGATCCAAATCCACCACCGCTAAACCCACCTCCAGGCCCAAACTGGCCCGACTATCCCCTAAACCCAGTTTGAAGCCATAAACTCCATCACTGCGATTCGTAAACCGGGCCGGGATTTGCCCGCCAATACCAGCAGCAAATTCCCCCTGACTCGCACCATAGGCTGAGGGGACAATCATCGTAATACTGGGGCTGAGGGGCGGTGGCGTTGATTCTGTGGGGGAAAGGAGGGGCAAAACCTGG
>RECT01000275.1 GCA_007693875.1 Spirulina sp. DLM2.Bin59 | reverse complement strand
AACCCGTCAAGCGGCAATCCTTCGTGCAATGGGCCTGGCCCCTCAAACTGTTGGCGATGATTACCGGCGGGATGGGGGTGGGGTTATTGGTGGGTCTGATTATGTTGAGCACCACGGAATCAGAATCTCTGGTGGTGGGATCGCAAACTGAAACCAATCAGATGGGTTTTGCCGTCGATCCCCTCAAGGCGGCGGTGGATTTTCCCATTAAGACCACCATTGAACCCCTGCAAACTCAGATTAATGAGGCGATCGCCCCCTACAGCGGCCGGGTGGGCGTGTTCATCCTCGATTTGGACAAAGGTGATTATGTGAACGTGCGCGGGCGGGAATCCTTCATGGCCGCCAGTACCATCAAGCTCCCCCTCCTGGCGATTTTTTACCAACAGGTGGATCAGGGACGGATCAACCTCGATGAACCCCTCACCATGACCGCTGAGTTACGCGCTCCAGAAGCGGGGAATATGCAGTTTAGCCCGGTGGGAACCCAGTTCTCCGCCCTCGAAACGGCAACGCGCATGATCACCATCAGTGATAACACCGGCACAAACATGGTGATTGATCGCCTCGGGGGGAATGACACCCTCAATGAGCAATTTAAGCGGTTGGGGTTAAACCAGACCAAGCTGGCCAACTGGTTGCCGGATATTCCCGGCACCAATACCACCAGCCCCATTGATCTCGCCAATGTTTTAATCGGGTTGGAGCAGGGGAAATGGGTTTCGATGCGATCGCGCGATCGCATGCTCCACACCCTCTCCCACGTCACAAACCGCCACCTCCTCCCCCGGGGCCTCGGGCCAGGGGCAACCATTGCCCATAAAACCGGAACCCTTGGCAAGGTTTTAGCCGACGTGGGCTTAGTGGATACCCCGAAGGGCAACCGCTATATCATCGCTGTAATTGTCGAGCGTCCCCACGGCGATCCCCAAGCCCAGACATTGATCCAGAATATTTCCCGCCTTGCCTACAACCATTTCAACCATAGGGGTAGCCTTTAATGGTGAAGGGATAATTTTGGCGATCTCTCCGGATCCGGTGAAGCAATCCGATAAGATGTAGGGTGCGAATTAAGAGGTCAAGGATTTTCATGGAGCAACGCGGAGTTACCGTTTGGTTTACGGGCCTGAGTGGTGCAGGCAAGACAACGATCAGTCAGGCTGTTGCGGAACGACTGCGATCGCAGGGCTATCAACTCGAAGTCCTTGATGGGGATATTGTCCGCACCAACCTCACCAAGGGGTTAGGCTTCAGCAAGGAAGACCGCGATGAAAATATTCGCCGCATTGGGTTTGTTTCCCACCTATTAACCCGCAATGGTGTCATTGTGATTGTCTCCGCCATTTCCCCCTACCGAGCGGCGCGGGAAACGGTGCGGGAGCGGATCGGGGATTTTGTGGAGGTGTTTGTTAATGCGCCTTTAGCGGTGTGCGAATCCCGCGATGTGAAGGGGTTATACAAAAAGGCCCGCGCTGGCGAAATCAAGCAGTTTACCGGCATTGATGATCCCTACGAAGCCCCCGCCAACCCGGAAATTGAATGCCGCACTGATCTTGAAGATCTAGAAGAAAGCATCAATAAGGTGATCACCAAGCTCCAAGAACTTGGCTACCTAGCCGCTTAAGCGGACATCCCGCAAGTTGATAATGGTGCCAACGGTGCGTCAGCCGTTAAGCTACTTTTTTGCATCCTGAGTGATCAATCTGACGCACCCTACCCATTGATGGTAGGGTGCGTCAGACAGGATCAATGATGATGTTGATGGTTAAATTCTGCCTGACGCACCATTCCCTAGCTAAGGTGCAGGGGGCTGCAATTCCTCCAAAATGCGGAACCGCACATGGTTAATGGCTAGATCACCAATGGATAACTGCTCTTTAGTCATCAGGACATCATTAATGTAGAGCTTCTCAAAGGGGATGCCCTTGCCCATCTCCGCATGATGCCAAGCCAGCCCCATAAAGAACCGGGTGGGATAGGGGCCGCCTTCGATGACATCATCGGGGTTGGATTCCATCGGCAGCCAACCATAGCCGGGGAGATAAAACTCCATCCAAACATGGTTAAAATCCGGTTCGAGGAGGTGGCCCCGCTCCCGGGCATGGGGGGGGCATTTATAGCGGCCCACGGTGCGGCAGGCAATGCCGTTTAACCGGGCCAAAGCCAGTAAGACCCCTAGATATTCCCCACAGGAACCCACCCCCCGCGCTAGGGCCACATCAGGGGTATCGATGTGGGGCTTGATCCCGTAGGAGAGGTGATCATAGACGTAGTTGCGGATGCTGTACATTTTCCGCAACAGGTTGGTTTCCCGGCCGGCGGCATCCTGGGCGGCCCGCTGGATAATTTCTTGATCCATGGCCAGATTGTCATTATCGACGAGGTAGCGATCGCCAAATTCCGGCGGCAATTCCGGTATTTTTTCCCCATCTTGGGGGCCAAATTGGTATTTAATCCCCCACACCTCCAGGGTGGCCTTCCAGCCAAAAATATACCGATCCTTCGATTTAAGCTGATCAAACTTAAACACCGCAACCCGCTCCCCCTCTAACTCCCGCTCCTCAAAGGGGAGGCCGATCGCCTCAATATTGCGAATCTTTTGGCGGGGGGTTTCCGCCGGTAGGGCTATGCGCCATTCCAAATTATGGACATCGACGGTATCGAGGGGGGAAAGCTCTTCCACATAGCTCATTTCCACCAGATAGCCGTTGGAGAGGGCATATTTTCGATCAGGGTAGTAGGCGCAATGGAGGGGGTGAATGAAAGTGCGATCGCGGTATTGCAGTTCGTAGTTGGGGTTGGCGTTGGGGTTATCCCGCAGATAGGGTTCATTTTGGGCATAGGCCACAAAGAGGGTATCGCCATCGAAGGCGAGGCCGGTGGGGGATTCAAAGGGGGTGAGGACGTTAAACTGCATTTCCCCCGTGGCCCGATCCAAGCAATAAACACTCTGTTCAATATCATCGGTGAGCCAGAGTTCCTCGCCCCGCACGGTGATATTTTCCACGCCAATGCCGGGGGCATAGAAGCGGGTGATTTCCCGACGGGTTTCGCGGCTGAAGATGAGGATATGGCCGGTGCGCTGACAGGTGACGTAAATTGTCGATTCCCACACTGCTACGCCATTAATGGGGTAGTGCAGGCTGAAAAACCGATGGGGATGGAGGTGATCCGTTTCCTCTAGGGAACAAAAATATAAATCTTCGCCTCTGGTGAACCAAAGGGTATTGTGGGCGATCGCCAACCCTGTGCCGCCGACGAAATCCTGCCAAGTATGGGGGTTAAGGATGCGGGTATCATGGGTTTCCGGGTCTATGGCCAAGAGGTAG
>RECT01000335.1 GCA_007693875.1 Spirulina sp. DLM2.Bin59 | reverse complement strand
AAGGTTCCCCGGATCGTTGCCAGATCATGTCATCAGGTTGGGGGAGGGCGGGTTTTCGTTCGGCGGTGGTGGAGGGCAGCCACAGTTCCCCCACATCCCAATCAAGATTTTCACCAATGGCCTTGAGGATTTCATGGGTGGCGGCTTCGAGGGTGGTGGCTTCGGAAAGAATGCGGGCGATCGCATATTGAGCCGCTAACCGTTGCTGCGTCCGCTGTCGTTCCGTCACATCCCGACCAATGTAAACAATATCGGGGATCAGGTGGTGTTCACCATCCTCCTGAGCTTCGGTGTGAATTAATGAGCAGGAAAAGGCCACCGTTAACTTAACCCCACTGCGATGCTGGCACACCACCTCTAAATTGCGGGACAATTCCCCATAGTTTTGAATGCTGTCATATAGCTCTGTAAACAGGGGTTCTGCTTCGACAATCAACAGTGCTAAGGATTGGCCAATTAACTCCTCTTGACGATAGCCAAACAGTTTTTCTGTGGCTTCATTAACGGTTTTAATAATTTGGTGGGGGGTGGTGACGATGAGGGCATCAGCAATGGCGGTGACGATGCGATCAATGTATTGTTTTGAGGCCGTCAGGGCATTCAGTAACAGGTTTGCTTCATTGGTACTCTGAACTAACACCTGCTCAAGGCGCATTTTTTCCGTAACATCTTCAATAAATAAAATTAAGGTGGTGGGTTGGAGGGCTTCCCCCGTAGGCGGAGCCGCTTGCAGGTGGAGATCTAAATAGAAATTTTCACCGTTGGCCGTCGTGCGGGTCATGCCATTGAGGGTAAAGAGGGGCAAATTTCCCGCTAAAATATCACTGAAAATTTCTTCACAGCCGAAGAGTTCCGGAAAGTGATCCCGAATATCGCTAGCTCGGAGGGGAAGATCAGGATCCAACCAAGTGCCAAAGGCAACGGGGGGGGAATGGTCGAGAATTTGCCATTGGTCATCCAGCACCACATAGCAAATATGGGGTGGGACAATTAGGGTTTGGGCAAGGGCATTCATAGCAAAAAAAGACCGTGATCATTTAGGGATCCGTGAGCATCACTGTGGCCAAGGATTGGAAGATGGTTTGCACCGCCTGGCCGGTTTTAGCCGATGTGCTGTAGGTGGCAATTACTTGGCGGTGTTCCGCCTCGAAGGTGCAACGGGCGATCAGGTTGGCCTGTTGATCGGGGGGAAGGAGATCAATCTTATTGAGGGCCACAATCACCCAACCCTTAGCATTAATCTTAAAAAACAAGTTAAGATGATCCTGAATATTAGCAATAGTCTCTTGGCGCTTGACATCGCCGACAATGATTGCACCCTTGGCTCCCTGGAGATAGCTGGGGGCGATCGCCTTGAATTGCGTTTGCCCTTCAATATCCCAGATTAACAATTCCATTTCTTTGCTGGCCTGGGTATCCGTGGCCAGGGTATTAAGCCGTTTTCGCGAAAGTTTCACCCCCACGGTGGATAGATATTCATCACTAAATTGATCATCCACAAAGCGACGAATCAGGCTGGTTTTCCCCACACTGAAATCACCGACAAGACAAATTTTTTTCGCGATCGCCATTTTTAATTATTCTTCCGGTGAGATCAATTCAAACCGCACACAACGACTCAACCAAGCCGCCTCATTATCCGTGACACCGGGGGGACGATCCACTGTGCCCACGACTTCCATGCGATCAACATCGATGCCCTGAGCGGCGATCGCCTCCCTGACCACCTCCGCCCGCCGCAACGACAGCTCCTCATTCTGCTCCATCGGGCCACTGGCATCCACATAGCCAGTAATCCGAATCGCAATATCGGGATTATCCCGCAAAAATTGACTGATGGGAATAATTTTATCCATCTGCTCCGTGGCATTGAGGTCGGCGGCATCCCGCTCAAAGTAAATCCGTCGAGCCAAGGCTTGGGGGAGAAAATCCTGCTCAATCAGGTTCTCAACCCCCGGCAGGGTCTTGAAAGCTTCGATAATTTCCTCATAATCCTCCGTGGTGCGATAGCTGCCGGTTAACACCACCCGATCCGGACTATAGGAGGCGCGGATATCCACCCCCGGATTGCGATTGAGCAACCCCGTCACCAATTGGATCATGCTCGCCACTGCTGCCGGATCCGGGGGAGCCATCACCACCCGAATTTGATTATCGAGGGTTTTGCCTGGAGCTAAATCCTGGGCAATGGTGCTGGCCTCCTCCTTAAACCGTTGGGCCGGAACCCGGCCCGCCAAACGCACCCGCCCCCCTTGCACCTCGGAAGTGAGGGGACTATAGGCAATGTCGTCTAACGCCGTAGTCAATGCCACCTCAATTTCGTTGGCTAGCCGCTGATCCAAAAAGCCCCGCACCTGGAAATACAGCCAAGGCATGAAGATCAACAACGCCACAATCCCCACCAAGAAGATCAGGGTTTTGGGGGATTTCTTGGCACGGGTAGTGACAGCAGATGCCCCTAAACGCTCTAGCAATACCGTGATTGCTGGGGGAACCATCTCCGAATCGCCCTCAAACCCCTCAATGAATGGGCCGTAGTTGCGGATAATCTGGGTGAGGGTGCGGCGGATCTTTTTCACCAAATCGGCATTAGAACTGCCCTTGACCACCACCGCCAGATAGCAATACCCCGCCACCTCAAGAATAATCCGGGCATCCCCGTATTCAATTTCACTCAACTCGGAAATTGTGCCGCTTTGGGCAATGCAGTCATTAACAAAACTGCGGATCGCCGTCAGCATCCCCGCCACCATATTCGATTCCAGCGGGTTTTGCTCCCGGTTGGGTTGGACTTCGGCAATGACCAGGCCCGAGGTTTTTTGAATCAGGAAAATTGCCTGCACCGTTACCGGCATCGACTCTTGCAAAATCAGCTCTGCTTCCGTGACCCCCTGCATCCGGGCGCGGACTTTCCGGGTTAAACCATCGACACTAAAGGCCCTTTCCACCTTGGTGTTAATCGTATTAATCGCCTCCCCGATGTAGCGGTTGACCGTGCCCCCAATCACCGGATAGAGGGCATCAACCATGGAATCCCGCTCCAGTTCGATTTGGTTTTTAATGGCTTGGCCAATGGTGGGGCCAAGGGATTTGGCGATCGCATCCCGCTCGATGATCATCTGCTCCTGCATCGCCGCCGCCACCTCCGGGCCAATGGCTTTGGCAATTCGTTGGGGATGCTTTTGAATTTCCCGCTCAATGGCTAAGGGAACCAGACCGGAAAGGGCCATGGCCATCCCTTCCCGATTTTCCTTAGCCCGCTCCGTAATCATCTCATCCAAAATTGGCGTAGCCATGGCCCGCACCATCTCCTGAGAGGTGCCCACCTTCATCTTCAGCAACTGCACCATTAAGGGAACCAAGGGGTTAATCACCTCCGTTGGTTCATAAACCTGTTGCTCTAGGGTCTGTACCTTCGTGATTAACTGCTGCAAAATCTCCGGCTCGGTGCCATTGAGATCCAGTTCTGTGGGGGGTTTGGCAGTGGAGGGCAGCGTTGATATTAACTGGGCCAGCATTGCCTGTTCAGCATTGACGGTTTCCTGACCCACCACTGGAACCAATTCCGGCGCATCAGCTTCTGGCTCTGGGGGAACAGTGGCCTGGGGTGGGGGCGATTCGGCCTGGGCGATTGGCCCTGGCACCTCAATGGGTTCAGGGGATAGGGTCAAAGGGTTATCTTCAACCGTAGCGGCTTCTGGTGTTGGATCTGGAGTAGGTGTTGGGTCTGGAATCGGCTCCGGCGTTGGATCTGGAATGGGTGTTGGGTCTGGAATTGGCTCCGGCGTTGGATCTGGAATGGGTGTTGGATCTGGAGTGGATTCTGCCGTGGGTTTGAGCGCAGGCTCCGGCGTTGGCTGTGGCCCCAGGGCTAAGGATTGCAATAAATCCTCAGCATCAAAGGAGAGAACGTCAGCCTCTGGGGATGGTGCTGAATTTGGAGTAGCAGCCGCTGGCTTGGGGCGATCTAAGAGAAAATCCCGTAGCTCCCGCAGGGGATCATCCCGTTCGAGAACAGGACGACGGAATAAATCCGCCAAGACGGGATCCGGCTTGGATGGGGCAGCCTGCTCCTCTCCTGGGTTAGTGGCTTTGGGGCGACGGGGCGGCGGCGGCGGTGGTGTTTTGCGAATCACAGCCCGTTTGCGGGTGGGAGGAGGGGGAGGGGGGGCAGGTTCAGGTTGAATCATCGCCGCAAATTCATTGAGGGCTGCTTCCACCTCAGACTCCCATTGATTGTTGGGGGTTGTCTCCATCGAGTCTGGCGCTTCCACCGGCTCCGGCGCTGCGGGTTCCAAATCATCAAGGGCGATCGTTGCCTCTGGCGCTTCTACCGGGGGTAAGTCGGAAAAATCTATGGTGTCGAAATCCTGGGTATTCAAATCTTCGGTATTGAAATCTTGAGCAGTGGCATCCTGGGAATTGGCGATCGCCTCATCAAGGGCGATCGCCTCTGGCGGAGTCACACTTTCCGGCTCTAACTCCGGCTCTAACTCCGGTTGTGGCAGCTCAATCTCCGGGGGATCTGAGGGGGCGGCCTCAGCCAACGGCTCAGGGGTCGGTTTTGGGGCCACGGTCTGGCCCTCCGAGAGTTCGAGGGACTCCAGATCCGGCAGAGGTTCAGCCATTGCGGTCTGGCTTGGATCCAACTGGAGAGGGGCGTTGAAATCCTCCAACCCCAGCATCGCCCGCAAGTCGATGGATAATTCCGGTGCAGGGGGAGAAGCCGCTGCGCTAGGGTCAGGTTGATCGTTAGATTCCAAAAGTTCCGGTTCAGATTCCTCAAAGTCTGAAGTCGGTTCTTGATGTTGATCCAGGTGCTCAACAAAGAAGTCCATGATGTCATCAGGCTTCCCTTGCTCCTCAGGTTCAGGAGGGGTCAAGGCTGGCTCAGAAGAAGATGCTGATGATTTACCGTTGGTGCCGTGATGACCGTTGCCATTGTCGCTGGGATCCTCATGATCCGCTAAATCCGGACTCGGAGAGGTATGGGGCGTAATCGGTTCAAACTTGCTGATCCGTTGGGTGAGCGTGGCAGCGGCATTATCGTCAATAGTGTCGAGATCATCGGGGTCCTGGCCCAGCGATCGCGAATCATGGTGGGTCAACAATTCATCGAGATCAATGAGTAACCCCTTAAAGAGATCCTGCGTTTCTTGATCCGATTCCAATTCCGGCTCCGGTGGTGGCGGAGACGGAAAGGTAAAGGGTTCTTGATCAGATACTTGATCAGATATATGGTTGCTGGGAGCATTGTCCCCATCCCAGGGGTCGGGAAGGGGAGAAAAATGTTCAGTTGAGCGGTCAGGATCGGGATGTTTTGAGGAACTCATACACCACCATGGGTACAGCAACGATAATCACGGACTTCACTCCAGTTAACAATCCTAACATCCAGTCAAGCTATGCCCATCCTAGTGGAGAATTTTCACGACAGACAAGGAAAATTCAAAACCGACGGATTGCCAGGATTAGTTGGAGGCTTAGGGGCGGGTGAGGGTGTAAACTTTGGCTTCCCAAGGAAAAATCGGCTCCCGGCCCACCCATTCCGGCAGGATCGCCCGGTCTTGACTGACTTCATACCAGTGATATCCCTCCGGAGTAGAGGGCCAATTATGTACCCGGTATTCCGTCTCCACACCGAAGGGGTCCGGTGTGCCATAGTCAGAAAAATTGGCCACCACCACCACGACATTTTCCCCCTGGCCCCGTTGCCAAACGATGACCTGTTTCCCTTCGTTATAGTCCACCTGTAAAAATTCGGTGTCATTGACCGCCAGGCCGGGGGCCTGGGTGCGGAACTTCACCAACCGGGCTACATAGTGGAATAATCGCTGCCGCCAGGGATCCTCTAAACGGTCAAAGGCGACGGGATCCACCTGTTTATGGTGACTATGTTCATCGGAGAGGTCGAAATCATGCTGATCGCCAAATTCATCACCGGCGAGGATCATCGGAATTCCTACGGCAGTGAGCAGGCAGACAAAGGCGAGTTTAATCCGGCGCTCTAAATCCGTCACATCTTGGTGAACGAGGTAATCATGGAGCCGCTCATTGCTATGGCCCCCCACATCATGGGAGGTGAGATAATTCACCACCTGAGTGCCATCGCTAAAACCGAGGTAACGACAGTCGATCATTTTGCGCACCGTCCATTCAAAGCTGCGATCGCCCTCCCCGGGTTGCCCCAGGATCACCCGGCGCACCGTATGCTTAAACGTCTCATTCCACAACCCATCAAGGCGATTTTGATGAATCAGGGCAATGGGCACGCTCAATTCTTCCCCCACGACCAAGAAGCGATCGCCCGCCCCACCGCGATCGCCCCAATGACCCCGCGAAAAATCGCGAAACTCCTGCAAAAAGTCGTAATTCCCCACATTATTGACACTATCGAGGCGCACCCCATCAATGTGGTAATGCTCCATCCAATGGGCAATATAGAGCTTCATATATTCCCGCGCTGGCACAAACCAATCCTTTTGGCCCGTGAGGGGATGGTAGCCCTCCACCCAATAGTTGTACTTCCATAAATCCCCCCCAAAGCCATCGCGATCGCCCTGCTCCGGATCCCCCACCCCCCACTGCACCATAAAATCCAAAAAATTGACATGGGCATAGGGGGTATTACGCCCAAAGGCCATCACCGCGTCAATAAAAAAGCGGATACCCAAGCGATGACAAGCCGCCACCACCGCCCGCAAATCTGTCATGCTCGTGGGCACATCCTGCCCCAAGGCCTGGCCGAGATGGCCATCGGGGGCAAAAAAGTTCGCCGTTCCATAGCCCCATTCCAGCACATCATCACTATCCGCTGGGGGCAAGAGTTCTAAGCAATTCACCCCCAAGGCCTGAAGATGGGCCTGGCCGGCCGCCAAGCTTGCCACTTGGGGAAAATCAGGGGCCGCCATTTCCGGCTCCAGCAACGCCAAAATATCCCGAAAACACCCCACCCCCATGCCATGATCTCCCGCCACAGTCCAGCGGGTGGGTAACTCATAGATCACCAATTGGTGATTAGCCGGCAAATGGGGATCAGGATGGGCCTGGGGCCAGGGGGCCGGTTCCCCGGTGGGGTCGCAGGGGATTAACTGCCCCTCGCGATAGCTAATCACACTGGCGGGGTCTTCACTCTTCACACCCCCCGCCGCCGCCGGAACCGGGGCAGTACAAACCGCCCGTCGATCCACCGTGGTGGCGAAAGGGTCGGTGCAGTAGAGAATTTCTTGGGCTTCAGTGAGGGGATGAGTATTTTGGACTTTAAACCAGTAGTAATAAATCTCGCCGTTAATCAGTCCACAACTCGCCGCCGCCACCTGCCAAAGGTCGGGAAAATCGGGATCAGGGCTGAGGGGGATTTCCCGCAGGCCCGATGGAGTCGGGCAAAGGCTGGAAAATAGCCCTAAAACCAACGTGGGCGCAGGGTCAACACAGCCCGGCCGCCAGAGGATGAAATGGGTTCGGCGACGCAGGAGCAGATCGGGAATCATAAGCCGGATTAACAAGGGGATTGAGAAGATTTTACGGGAGGGTGGCCCAAAAGTTTGCCATCAACTGCACCAACCTTGAGCGATGTTGATCAGTATTTTGGTGCTGGTGGTTGGCTGAACCGTTTGCTTTCAACTATAATGAAGGGACACATGGGGCCGTAACGGTTTCGACGGGTTGGTGAAAGCCGCCCTGTGATGCAGGTCGAGAGCGAACTCCCTCTCGTAAATCAAGAGTTCAAAACAAAACGTAACTGCGAACAACATCGTTCCTTTCGCTCGTAAAGCTGCACCTGTTGCTGCTTAATCTTCAAACCGGCCCTCGGGCTATTTAGGATTAAAACGAGTATTCATTAGCTGACTCCGTTAAAGCTAATGAATAACCCCTAACGGATATGCCCGTGGCGTGCATCTGGTCACAAAACGGTGCGAGAACCCTACTAGAGACTCCGTGCTCACCCGGAACAATTGGTAGCTCCCGCCCTGAGGATTAGAGGGGATAAACCTGTGAATGAGCAGAAGGTCAATAGCCAGTTCGGACAGCAGTTCGACTCTGCTCGGCTCCACTCCCCAAAGCCCCCCCCTTGTGGGGGGTTCTTTGTTGGGGATTAAAGTTTGAGCCGCCATTGATGGAGTTTTTGAGCGCGATCGCCACTTACCAAAGCCGCCATCAGTTCCTTCAGCAGATGGGGAATGGCCAGGATACTCCCCAAATGCACCCGCCACTTACTCCAAGAGCGGAGGCCCCGCGCCCAGGGATAAACATGCCAGAACCGATTCACGGAACAGGTGACATCATCCCCCAGGGCAATCACCTCATGCCACCAACCCGCTGGAATATAGAGGGCATCCCCCCGTTGCAGGAGGACATCATAGCGATGGTTGAGGGCTTCCTGAAGGCGGGGAAATTGGGCAAAATCCGGCTGATCGGGGTAAACGCGGCTATGGCCGGCCCGCAGTTTAGGGCCGTGGATCAGTTGCTTCAGCAGCGAGAAGGGATAGAGATTATAGAGCTGGGAAGGGGGAAAGAGAATCACCCGCTTTGCGCCGTGGAACTGCATTAAGACCCCATCCATACAGTCGTAATGGAGATGGGTGACATGGCCCCCCGGCCCCATCCAAAAACTCCAAGGGGTGACAGGTGCTTTCATCCCTAACCGGTGTTCAATCTGGGCAAATTCCGGAGCTTGCCCCAGGGGAGTCTGATCAAGGGCGCATTTTCCCATATACCAATCCTGAGCATGGGCGGTGCGATCGCCCAAGGCCGCCGCATAATCCCGAAAGGGCATCACCACACTATCCACACCGCTGCCGGTTCCCTGCCATTGCCGCTTATCCTGTCCTTGGTGGCTCTTGCCATGATCCTGAATCGGCAGGGGGGTATCCCCTAAAACTGCCGTCAGATAGTCCAACGTCCAATCCGTTTCAGCGGGAATCGCCCCTTGGATCAGGACGGGACGGCCAGGGTTGAGATAATTTTGCTCAAACCCTTGGGGGGTGAGGTCAGCGGCGGCAAGGGTGGCAATCCGCGACAGCGCACTGATCTCGCTGCCGCCAGGATCGGGCAAGGCTAAAGCTTCAGGTAGGGGATTCATAGGCAAAATCAGGCAATACAACGCCCATCCTAACATTGTGGCTTGGGTCTGCACCCCAGGGTTCAGCAAAATCTAGTTTTCCCAGTCCGGCCCAGTTGGGCAAAATGGGATCGCCCCTCAATGTCCCCTCGATTTAGGCTCGAAATCAAAGCCATAGGCATCCCGGACAAAATACAGCGGCCGAGACTTCACCTCTTGATAGACCCGCCCCAAATATTCCCCAATCACCCCCAAGGTAATCAACTGAATGCCGCCAAAGAATAACGTCGTCACCATTAACGAGGCATACCCCGCTAAATCCACCCCAAAAATTAACGTCCGCAGAATTAAAAACCCTGCATAGATCAGCGCCAAAACCGAAATCAAGAGACCCAAATAAGTCCAAACCTTGAGGGGTAACGTACTAAACGAGGTAATCCCATCCAGGGCAAAATTCCATAATTTCCAATAATTCCAAGTGGTTTGCCCCGTGAGGCGCGGCTCCCGATCAAAGGGGATGGCAACTTGGCGAAACCCCACCCAGGCAAACATCCCCTTCATGAAGCGATTTCGCTCCGGCATTTGCTTCAATGCCTCCACCACCCGCCGATCCAACAGTCGAAAATCCCCCGTATTGGGAGGAATATAAACGGGACTCATGGAGTCAATGGTTTGATAAAAAGCCTTGGCGGTAAACTTTTTCAGCCAGGTTTCCCCTTGGCGCGATCGCCTCATTCCATAGACCACATCGTAGCCTTCCCGCCACTTTTCCAACAACATCCCGATTAATTCCGGCGGGTCTTGGAGATCCGCATCAAGGGGAATCACCGCCGCTCCTGTGGCGTGGTCAATCCCGGCAGTGAGGGCGATTTCTTTGCCGAAATTACGGGAAAGATTCACCACTCTAATCCTAGGGTTTTGTTTGTGATGGGCCACTAAGCCGGCTAAGGATTGATCCTTGCTACCATCGTTAACACACACCAACTCATAGGTTACTCCTAACGGCTCCAACGCTGCTTCTAAACGTTGGAATAGGGTGTTGAGGTTATCTTCTTCATTGTAGATGGGAATAATAATCGAAAGATCAACGGCCATGGTTCTTAAACCGTGCAGGAAAAGGGAACGCACCATGGCCGAACATAGGGATTAACCCGTGCAACTCAGCAGTTGCCCCAAGCTAGCCATGGCCCGGTGGGTGATGGGCAGGCTATCAATCACCATACCCGTACACAACAGCATCATATACAGGATGGAGTACTTAAACGTCGCTTTGGCTAAGGGTAAATCCGTGGGGTTGCGGTAGAGTTGCCAGACTTTTTTGAGGAAGCTGAGGCCGAGGAAGGCGGCGATCGCCCCATACACTGCCCCCAACACCCCCAAGGGATAGATCAATAAAAACGTACAGGGAACCACCAGCAACGTATACAGCAAAATCTGCTTCACCGTCTCCGCTTCCCCCGCCACTACGGGCAACATCGGGACATTCACCTGAGCATAATCTTCCCGAATCATCAAGGCCAGCGCCCAAAAATGGGGGGGAGTCCAGAGGAAAATAATCGTAAACAACAGCCAAGCCGACCAACTCAGATCCCCTGTCACCGCTGCCCAACCCACCAAGGGAGGAATCGCCCCCGCTGCGCCGCCAATGACGATATTTTGGGGACTATTGCGCTTGAGAATATGGGTATAGATCACCATATAAAAGGCAATCCCTGCCATGGCCAACAGCGCACTGAGGAGATTCACCCAGAGAACCAAGAGGATAAAGGAAGCTAACCCTAGGGCGATGGCAAAGAGCAGGGCATGGCGGGGCTGCACCCGACCGGAGGGAATCGGCCGCTTCCGGGTGCGCACCATGTCGTAATCAATATCTTGGTCGTAAATACAGTTGAGGGTTTGGGCTGAAGCTGCTGCTAATGTTCCCCCCAGTAATGTCACCAGCAGGAGTAGCGGGTCAACGCTGCCCTCGGAAGCAATCCACATTGCCGCTGCGGTGGTGATCAGTAGGAGGGGAATAATCCGAGGCTTGGTGAGTTGAAAATAGCTTTTCAAGACAGCCTGCCAATTCTCGTGTTTCGGGGTGTAGCTTGTCCCAATCATGAAGTTCTGTCCTTGATGTTGTTGTGTTGTGTTGAGGGGGAGGAGGGGCGCAAGCCTGGGGTTAGCGAGCGGGGCTGAGATCCCGCCAGGCAAAAACAGTTAAAAGGACGATCGCCCCCAACAATGCCGCACCAACAGCTTGATGGGTGACGGTGAGGGGTTCTACCTGAAGGTGGAGGCGATAGGTGCCTAGGCCCACAAGGGCCTGTAGGCACACCAATACCCCGGCGGCAGTGGCGAGTTTTCGCAGGTAAGGATGGAGGGCAGGGGTGCGTAGGGCCAGGACGACGATCAGCACTGTGACAACCGTGGCGGGAACCACCCCCAACAGGTGGCTATTCATTACGCCGCACCGTTGGGAGCCATTGAGGCATTGATGGGCTGCCCATTGGGAGGCCACTAAGCCCCCGAGGAGGCTCTGGCCATAGATCAACCCGGTGGCGATGCTGCCTAAACTCCGGAGTTTGTGGGCGGTTCCCATCGGTTGATAGGGTTGGAGGGCCGCTCCAATGACCAGGAGGGTGCAGAACAGTAGCAGGGCTGTGCCTAAATGGGCGGTGACGATATCAAACCGCAGCATTTGGGTGACGGTGAGGCCCCCTAAAACCCCCTGAAAGAGGATCAAACCCAGGGCGAAGGTACTGGCCCAGGGGAGCCAGGTGGGGAGATCCCGCCGCCACCAGAGGGACATTCCCAGCAGGGCGATCGCACTCAACCCCACCAAGGCCGCATCGAGGCGATGGAACCATTCTAAAAACACCTGGAGGTTCATCTGTTGGGTGGGGATCAGTTGCCCGTAACAGAGGGGCCAATCGGGGCAGGCGAGGCCCGCGTTCATCACCCGCGTAGCACTGCCGATGGCCATGAGCAGGAAGACGGCGATCGCCATTTTCCAGACAAAACGCCGGATCCACACCTGAGGACTGGCACGTTCTGGCTCAGGGGTTAAGGCGGGGGCGGTTTGAAAAACAGAATCTGTCATAAAAGCAGGATGTAACAGTGTGTTTACAAACTATAGAGCCTGGACTCAGCGACTCCCGATCCATTGACTACGGTCAGACTGTCGGGGCTGAGGGAGGTTCAACCCTTGGGGGGGTTGATTTCCTTAACACTGTAACGAGGTTCTTTAATTTGGGCGCAGGTTTTAACAAAATTTGCGGGAATGGCCCCTAATGGAAGTGATCGGCGCGAAAATGCTGGAGAGCTTTAGTGTCGCTGAGATCGTATTGCAGGGGAGTGATCGTGATGTAGCGATCGCGCATCGCCTCGACATCGGTGGGAATACCAGGATCAACGCCACAATGGGGGGGCTGTTCCACATCCTCCACCGCTTCCCCGGCTAACCAGTAATAGCCCTTACCCCGGGGATCATACCGTTGTTCAAACTGTTCAATGTAGCGGCGCAACCCTTGGCGCGTCACTCGCACCCCGGCAATTTCTGCCTTGGGGACGGGGGGAATGTTAACGTTTAATAACATGGGGTGAGGCAGTGGCTCCGCTTGGAGTTGTCCGAGGAGTTCCACGGCAAAATCTGCCGCCACGGAAAAATCCTGATGGGCGAAGCTGGTTAAACTGAAGGCAATACTGGGAATTCCCTCGATCGCCCCCTCCATGGCAGCGGAAACTGTCCCGGAATAGAGCACATCAGTTCCTAAATTTGCCCCCTGATTAATCCCCGAGAGGACAAAATCCGGCGGTTGGGTCAAGAGGGCACTGAGGCCCAACTTCACACAATCGGAGGGTGTGCCGGAGCAGGCCCAAGCTTGGATGGAATCATGGTAAACATCGGCTACGGGGTCAACGCGGATCGGTTGATGGATGGTTAAGCCATGGCCGGTGGCGGATCGTTCGCGATCGGGGCAAACCACGGTTACGCCATAGCCCGCAGCGGCTAAGGTATTGGCAAGGGTACGCACCCCCAGGGCGAGAACCCCATCATCATTGCTAATCAGAATTCGACAATTTTCCTGCATTGGTTATCTTCCATTCACCCAGTCATGTTTAAGGATAACGGGCGATCGCCCTTGGGCCATGGCCATTCTCCGTTGAGGTTAAACGAGGGAATTGAGGAAAGCAGCAAAGCGAGCCAATTCAGGGGGATAGAGGCGGCGCAATCGTTGGGCGTGATTGAACACGATCACCAGCCGCTACACTAGAGAGCGGGCCACTTGAACTCAATTATCCATCCTCCATAATGTCTGGTTTAGAAACGCAATTACAAGCCTTAGCCACCGAAGCCACCGCCGCCATTGCCGCCGTCACCGCGTTAGACGCATTGGAGCAGCAACGGGTGGCCTATTTGGGCAAAAAAGGGAAACTCTCGGAAATCCTGCGGGGGATGGGGAAACTTGCCCCCGAGGAGCGGCCCAAAATTGGGGCGATCGCCAATGATGTTAAAACCGCGATTCAAACCGATTTAGACCAGAAGCGCGATCGCCTCGAACAAGCAAAAATTGCCGCCCAACTGGCCGCCGAAACCCTCGATGTCACCATGCCCGGCGTGGCTGCCCCCCTCGGCACGATCCACCCCCTCAACAGCATCATCGATCGCGTCATTGAAATCTTCGTCGGCATGGGCTACACCGTCGCCGAAGGCTACGAGATGGAGAGCGACTATTACAATTTTGAGGCCCTCAACACCCCCGCCGACCACCCAGCGCGGGATATGCAGGACACGTTCTATCTTCCCGACGGCAACCTCCTCCGGACTCACACCTCCTCGGTACAAATCCGCCACATGGAAAACCATGAACCCCCATTGCGGATCATCGCCCCCGGCCGGGTCTACCGCCGCGATACCGTTGATGCCACCCATTCCGCCGTATTCCATCAGGTGGAGATCCTGGCCGTCGATAAAGGGTTAACGTTCACGGATTTAAAAGGAACCCTCAAGGAATTTGTGCGGCAAATGTTTGGGGAAGAATTGGCGATGCTGTTCCGGGCCAGTTATTTCCCCTTTACAGAGCCTTCCGCTGAAGTGGATGTGCAATGGGAGGGCAAATGGTTGGAGGTGTTGGGCTGTGGCATGGTTGATCCCAACGTATTAAAAGCCGTGGGCTATGATCCCGAAGTTTATAGCGGGTTTGCTGCCGGTTTAGGGGTGGAGCGGTTCGCCATGGTACTCCACCACATCGACGATATTCGCCGCCTCTACAGCAGCGATCTGCGCTTCTTACGCCAATTTTAGGGGAATTAACGCAAATCGCCGCCCCAAATATCCCGGACGCGGTAGATGGGGCGGCCCTGGGATTCGTGGTAAGTGCGCATCAGTAATTCTCCTAATAGGCCGATGCTGAAAAATTGCGCACCGATGGAAATGAGAATGACGATGAGAATGAGGAGGGGGCGATCGCCGATCTGTTGCCCCAAGCCAAATTTTAAAAATGTTAAATAAAGGCCCAAGGCAACCCCTAAAAACATGGTTACAATTCCCGCCAAGCCAAAAACATGCATCGGCCGGGTTAAAAACCGCTTCATAAAAAAGATCGTCATTAAATCTAACACGACCCGAAACGTTCGCCCCAAACCGTATTTACTTTTGCCATACCGCCGTGCTTCATGATGTACAGGTAGTTCGGCAATTCTCGCCCCTTCAATAAAAGCTAAGGCGGGTAAAAAGCGGTGCAATTCCCCATACAAATTCAAATCCGCCACCAGTTCCGCCCGGTAGGCCTTCAGCGAACAGCCATAATCATGGACGCGCACGCCGGTAATGCGACCAATCAGCCAATTGGCAATTTTTGAAGGTAAAAGCCGGGTGAGGGCAGCATCTTGGCGGTTTTTGCGCCAACCGCTCACGAGGTCGTAGCCTTCTTCTAATTTGGCCAGTAATAGGGGGATATCCTGGGGATCATTTTGTAGATCGCCGTCAAGAGTGACAATGGTCAGGCCTTGGGCGTAGTTGAAACCGGCGGCCATGGCGGCGGTTTGGCCATAGTTGCGCCGTAGGACGATCGCCCTTAGGCAGGGATGGGTTTGGGTTAATTCCCGCAGTTGTTCGGTAGATCCATCGGTGGAGCCGTCATCAATACAGAGGATTTCATAGCGGAGGCTGGTGGCTTCAAGGCTGGCGGCGATCGCCCCCACTAACGTTGGCAAACTCTCCACTTCGTTATAAATCGGCACAACAACGGAAACATCAGGGGCTAAGGGAGAAACAGGCATGGCAATGATCACAGGGGCCGCTCTCCACTGTACTCCATCGTTAGTCTGGGGATATCATGGGGGAGGAACCTGATCGAGATTTTAGGATGGGCGAGGGGGCGAAAGATTTTTCACCCCTACTGGTGGAGGCGTTGAATGAGCCAGGCTAACCCCGCGCCTAGGGCTTCGGCTAGGGTGTTGTTGAAACGAAATAAGGCGATGGGGAGCAAAAACTGCGGCGATAATAGCCCCACTGCCACCGATTCAAATACCCCTAACCCACCGGGCGCACCGGGCAACACCAACCCCAACACCCAAGCCACAGCAAAGGCACTGATCACCTGGGGAATTTCCGCCCCCCTTAAGGGCATCAGGGCCAGAATTGTACAGAGGAAACCGAGCGATCGCCCCCCCACAAACAGCAATTCTCCCCCCAACGGCCCCCAAGGATAGGCTTGGATTTCAATGTTGCTGCCTTTGACCTTATTCAGTAACCC
>RECT01000405.1 GCA_007693875.1 Spirulina sp. DLM2.Bin59 | reverse complement strand
GATTCCCTAGTCCACCTCCAGCCCTGCCCCCTCCCTCCATGGAAACCGTGGAGCCTGCCTTGACATCATTGCTGACCCCTTCTATTGCCCCGAATCCGAAGCCGTTCGCTACTACCCCGATGGCCTCCTGGTGATTGAAGCGGGGAAAATTAAAGCCTTCGGTTCCTACGCAGACTTAGAGGCCACCTATGGCGCGATCCCCATCACCGCCTATCCCCATCAACTGATCACCCCCGGCCTGATTGATACCCATATTCATTTCCCCCAAACGGAAATGATCGCCTCCTATGGGGAACAACTCCTTACCTGGCTCAATACCTATACGTTCCCCACGGAAACCCAATTCGCTGATTTTGACTACAGCGCCAAGGTTGCGGATCTCTTCCTGGCTGAATTGATCCGCAACGGTACAACTACCGCCCTCGTCTTTGCAACGGTACACCCTCAATCCGTTGATGCCTTCTTCACCGCTGCCCAGCGTCGCAACCTGCGGATGATTACGGGTAAAGTTTTGATGGATCGCCATGCGCCGGAAAATTTACGGGATACGCCGGAGCAATCCTATGGGGAAAGTAAGGCGTTGATTGAAAAATGGCATGGGTGCGATCGCCTCCGTTATGCCATTACGCCCCGGTTTGCCGCCACCTCCTCCCCGGAACAGTTAAAGGTGGCGGCCCAACTACTGGCGGAATTCCCCGATGTTCATTTACAAACCCATATTGCGGAAAACCTCGATGAGGTGGCTTGGGTGCGATCGCTCTTTCCCGAAGCGGCCAGTTATCTCGATGTTTACGATCGCGCTGGGTTAGTGGGCCCCCGTTCCCTCTTTGCCCATGGGATTCATTTAAGTGCGGCTGAATTTGCCCGGCTTTCGACAACAGAGGCGGCGATCGCCTTTTGCCCCACCTCTAACCTTTTCCTCGGCAGTGGTTTATTTAAAATTGAAGTGGCGAAAAATCCCGATCAGCCGGTGAAGGTGGGCCTAGGGACAGATGTGGGGGCAGGAACGAGTTTTTCCCTCTTACAAACCGGCAATGAGGCCTATAAGGTGGCCCAATTGCGCCAGCAAAAACTATCGGGGTTACAGACGCTATTTCTGGCTACTTTGGGCGGGGCCAGGGCATTAAATTTAGAGGAATATATTGGCAACTTTGAACCGGGGAAAGAGGCGGATTTGATTGTGTTGGATCGCCGTGCAACCCCCTTAATGGCTTTTCGCAATCCGGTTGAAAATCCCACCAGTTTAGAGCAGTTGGCGGATCAGGTTTTTGCGTTAATGATTTTGGGAGATGATCGGGCGATCGCCGCCACCTATATTTTGGGTGAATTGGCTCATCAACGGGATGCCTTGCCTGGGTTTTGATCATGACGGCTGACGGCATTGCAGGGGTGAGCATTTAAACCCCCTTATAAAGGGGGGGTTCGAGAATTGTAGGGTGCGTCAGTGCGTCACCCATAAGTACCAGAGCAGCGTCACAACTGACGCACCATCTTAATTGAAATACTCAAAAAATCCCAACCCCATTAATACCATTCCGGCAAAGGTCATCAGGGGCAAATCCCGCAATTGATGATTCAAAAGGCGACCAATCCACACGCCCCCGGCAATCAGGGCCAAACTGGAAACTAAACTTAAAATGCTCGTCATCCCCATATCCAAGGCTGCCATCCCTGCCCCGATGCCTGTGCCTAAGTTGCTAAAGGTTAAGGCTAAACCCAACATTAAAGCATCCCGTAAACTCATCGCACCTTGGGGGCGGGCGGTATCGGCTTCGGCGGTGCAGTAATGTTTACCGAGGGCGATCGCCCCTGCGCCGATTAAAATGAAACTCCCCCATTGATGGGCGAGTTGCGGTGTTAACACCGTTGCCATTTCTTGGCCGAGGGTCATGGCGATGAGGGTACTGATGCCGGAGAGGAGGGCGATCGCGCTGTTGGCCAGCCAACCAATGGTCAGCCGTTGCAGCCCATAGGCGAATCCCACAGCCAAGTTATCAAGGTTGGTGGAGAGGGAGAGGAGGGTGGCGGCGAGGATGGTTTCCATGGCGGTAAACTGCTCGGGGGTGGGTTCGGGTGTGTCATAAACGTGACAATATTATTGACGCAACAAAGTCCCTACTCGTCTCTACCGGTTGTGACGCTTTTTTTCCGGACACAGGGGGGCGGATAACGCTAATTTTGGTAGAATGCGGGGGATTCTTAGCTTGTTTCGGGAAGTATGGGGATAGAGCGTCGGTTTCTGGTGGCGGCGGGTTCGCTGTTGATTACGTCTGTGTGTCCTGCATTAGCTCCCGCAGGGACGTTGCTCGATACCTTGCTTAAGAATGAGGTGGTTGAGAAGTTGCTGGATGCGATCGCCAGTGTGGCGGGTAGCAATGCCGCCAATGCCGTGGAGGGTATGTTGCCCCCCGGCAGGTCGGGGGATGATGGGCGATTGTTAGAAAATGCTGATTTGACGAAGGCGGTGGGGAAGGCGATCGCCGTTGTCATCTGGGCCACGGCGAAGAAATCCTTTCAAGGGAAAACCGACATCGAAAACGCGCTAAAGCGGTTGGCTAAACACGCTCAAGGCAACTGGGTTAAACTTGCTCAAAAGGATTTTGCTCCCTACCGCTATAAACAATTGATGGAGGTGAATCTAGCTGATGTCATCACCCCCACCAAGAAGCACACCACTCAGGAAGCTTGGTTAACAGTTGCACTCTGGCAAGATATCTGTAAGAAATTATCCCAACAGATTTCTAATCACTATCTTCCCCTTAAGGTTTTTGAAGTGGTTGCTAATGAACTCTATACCTTGTTTCCCAAGGCGTTACGGGAGGTTTTGAAACGAGATTTTGCTGAAAAGGGTGAGGCTTTTGCGGGTTTAAGTCTGAGTTTATTAACTGAAATGCGCAAAAAGTTGAGCGATTTGCAAAAATCTCATCACGATGAAACCACACTCATTTTAAAGCATTTTGCAGCAGTCGAAAGGCATTTGAGAGGTGACAAGGCAGAGCAACGGTCATTTTTTCAAGCCTTATCTCAACGGATTGATTCAGGATTTGAAGCTGTCATTCAAAACTTGGGACTCATGCAAATAACCTTTGATCAAATAATTAATGATTTGGGCAGGATCGAATCATCTTTAAATACGGTGGTGCAAAATACTGAGGAAAACCTTGAGTTCAGTAGGGCAACCCTTGAGTTCAGTAGCGCAACCTATGAAATGTTAAGATCTAAAACCTTACCCAATAGTATCTGGAGATGTTTGCTACTTTTTGACTATGAGAATCAACAAAGAGAATTTGATCGGTTTATCCAGGATAATTCAGTTGGAGCTTGTTTAGTTC
>RECT01000116.1 GCA_007693875.1 Spirulina sp. DLM2.Bin59 | reverse complement strand
TCCCCCTCCGATCTCAGCCATGGCCTCAAAAAAGCGGTTAAGCAGGGGTTACGGTTGGCAATCCTCAATAGTGAACCAGAAATCGGTTTAATCCAACGGTTTAAAGCCTTGGCGCTCCCCTATTTAATGACGATGGCGGAGCCGATGCCGGAACCCCTAGCTCAGGGTTTTCTCAAGGTTTTGCTTCATCATCTCCACCAAGGCCATCCCCCGGCCTTGGCCCTGCGGCGAGCCGTGGAGCAGTTGCCCCAGCTTGAGCCGAACTACCCCGGCCAAGGGCCCATGCTCTGGCAACACCCGGATACAGATCTGGCGATCATCCCCATGCCCCACCATGGGCCGCCGCTGCCCTCGCCCTATGAGATAGTTCTCACTCCCAACCATGGCGATGCCCTCTATGGTCGGCAGGTGGATCTGGAGCAGTTGGCCTATGCCATCTATCGTCAGCCGTTAGTGACCTTAATGGGCATGGAGGGGAGTGGTAAATCGGCTTTAATTGTGGCGGGATTAATTCCCCAATTTGTGCGGGAAACGGTGATCATTTTATTTCGGCCGGGCTACAATCCCCTCGAAAATTTAGCCGCAGCCCTCAACCCTTGGTTGCCGGAGTCTCAGCCCCAATTGGCGACCAATTTGCAAACGGGAGAAACGAGTTTATTGGCGGTGATTCGGACATTGTTGCAGCATCATAATCGCCCCCGGTTATTGTTAATTGTGGATCAGTTTGAAGAACTCTATCAGTTGTGCGATCGCCCCACCCAGCGGGACTTTTTAGAGCTATTCCTGGCTCCCATCCATGCGGCAGATGCCGCCACCTCTCCCTGGCATGAGCCGAAATTTACGCTGATTTTGGTGGCACGGGGGACGGGTTTGGAGGCGATGTTAGGCGATCGCCTCTTAGCTCCCCTGTTAGTCCGTCACCGCCCCAATTTTTTAGCACCCCTGACGGCCAAGGCTCTCCGTCAGGCGATCACGGAGCCGGCCCAGGGTTTGGGGGTGATGTTTGCGCCGGGATTGGTGGAGCGGATTGTCAACCCATTGTTGGCGGAGCCGGGGCAATTGCCCCAATTGGCGGAGCTGTTAACGCAACTGTGGGAACAGCAGCGCGATCGCGAACCGGGAGGTTTAACGGCGGGGCTGCTCACCCATGGGGCCTATGAGGCGGTGATGGCGGCCGCACCCTTGCCCCCGCCGCATCGGGAGCCATCGGCTTTGCCATCACCCCAACAGCGGCAGATTTCTGGGAGGAAATTCTCTTTCCCGTTGTGGTTTGGGCTACTGATGGCCTGTGGAATCTTCCTTTCCCTAGGTTTAATGCTGTGGCATCACTGGACTCAACCCCTGGAATTGCCGCCCTTTCCCCAGATCACACAACCCATTCCCCAGGATTTGCCCACCCAACGCTATGAAACGCCGGATTGAGGCAGGCTTCCAAAGCCCGAGCTTTCCCCCATAATGGGAATGTTCTTTGCAAATAACTCGATGGCTCAAAACTATACGCTACACCGGCTCAATCAGTTGGATCAATGGGCATTTACGATTGTTTTGGGGGATATTTTTGAAGAAACGCCGGCGATCGCTGCTCAGGCCTGGTTTGCCCGGCCGTTTAAGACGATTGCCGATTTACATAGTGCAATGGTGGCGGTGGTGCGATCGCTCCCCCTGGAGGAACAGGAGGATTTGATCCAGGCCCATCCAGATTTAGGGAGTCGGGCCCAAATGGCGACGGCTTCGGTGCAGGAGCAGGCGGGGGTGGGGTTAGATCAACTCAGTGCAGCGGATTATCAGCGATTATTAACGTTAAATCGGGCCTATCAAGCCCGATTCGGTTTCCCCTTTATCATTGCGGTGCGCAATCATACCCAAGCCAGCATTTTTGCTGCCCTTGAGGAACGCCTTCAGCACAGTCTAGACGAGGAGCGCGATCGGGCTTTGGCGGAGATTTTTGAAATTGCGCGGTTGCGATTGGGCGATCGGGTCATAACCGAAGAGCAATAGAGGATGGCAAAAAACTTTTCGCCCCTACGGTCGGTTTACAACGGGACATGCTTACGAATTTCCAGCCATGCCTTGCGATATAGGGGCATTTTTTCACCAATAATCCGCACTGAAACCTGTTGATTGAGAGAAAACCGTTCATCAGAATTGTCAATGGTTGCTCGTGCAATCTTCAGGCGTTTTTGACCTGTGGGATCATCTTTGAATTCTGGATCAACACTATCAATTGTGTCATAAATTTTAGATTTATCTTCAGGAAAGGTAATCTCAATCTTGGCTCCTGGATTCACTAAATCTTCTGACGTATCTACCTGGGCAATTTCGATCACGAGATCAAGGGATTGTGTTTGCGTAATTTGAACAATCGGTTCATGCTCTTGCATTCTGCGGCCCAACAATTCATGAAAATTATTGGTCACAATGCGGCCATTGCTTGTACTTCTAACAATCTGGCCCTCCTCACGTCTCTGTTCCAGTTCCGCTAACTTCTCCTTAGATATTTGGATCGCCTGAGTAAGATCCATAAATTCCTGTTGATTTCCATAAAACTGTTGACGCACTGTCATTTCAGCGGCTTGGCTTTGCCGAGTTTGCCCTTCTGTACGTATTGCATCTTCATGCCAATTATTGCGCAACGCCAAAATTTCGGCATCCTTCCCATTCAACTCATCACCAAGCTCTTTAATTTGACCGATTTTCGTCCTGATCAGATTTTCAAAATTGCTTACCTTTGACTCCTGATCCCTGATTAAATTACGGGGAACTACTGAAACAACACTCAGCCCATCCTGATTAGCCTTGCGGTAGTCGGCTAATTGTTCTAATGCCCTAGTTCGTTCTCCTTGTAAATAAATTACCTCACCTTCAAGGGTTTGAATCCGATGGGTAATAGCCGATTTTTGGTGATTGAGACGAGTGATTTCAGCAGATTGTCCGATTGCTCGTTGATTGAGTATTTCAGTCTCCATAGCACTATTTTGCGTGGCTTGCTGTGCTTCTAGCTCACGAGCCTGGAGTAAAAATGATTGGGACTTCAGTTGATTAAGTTGCCGTTCATAGTCCTGTAAACGCCGTTGTTCTGAGAAAATTTGTTCCTCAATATCTGGGGTTTCTAGTCGAGCAATGGGTGATCCTACCGTAACCAATTGATCATGTTGAATGAAGATTTCACGAATTTTACCCGTAATTTCTGGATAAATATTAACTGGATTTTTAGCTTTGAAACTTCCTGACCCTTGAGGATTATTGCCCACAGGAATTAAACTAATGGCCCCAATAGCTACACAGACCGCCCCAATTTTGAGGCTTTGCTTCACCCAGCCGAAGGGATCTTCACTATTG
>RECT01000473.1 GCA_007693875.1 Spirulina sp. DLM2.Bin59 | reverse complement strand
AGTTAGGGGTAATGGGCGCAGAGGATTCAAGATGATCAAAGTCTGCATCAACAATCCCTAAGACTCCTTGAAATTTGGATTCTTCTAAAATACCCAAAACGCTAATAATCTTGAGTTTGCTAGATGGTTTCCCTGAAATGACAACGATTTGACACAGACTTTTTTCAAAAAAACGCTCATAAAGTTTTTTGTCTTTGCTACCCTCAACCAAAAGAAATACACCAACAAATGTGCTTCGCTTCATCCGAATTGCATTGGCTTCACGGTCAGCGGTAAGATGGTCTCTCATATTTCAGGGCCTTTCAGTTCTACAGTCAAATCCCAGCGGTCTTGAATGATATCTGGGGAATGTGTAGCCATCAAAACATCCAAATCGGCAAGTTTTGTAATTTCTTCGAGATCTTGTAAAAATTGGGATTGCCATCCGACATGAAGCGATAGTTCAGGTTCATCAATTAATACGAGAGAATTAGGTTCAACTTTAAACAGTAATTCATAAAGTAAAACTAGCTCATGTTGTTCTCCCGATGATAAGTCAGTAGGAGAGATGGTTTTTTGGGTCAAGGAAGTTGGGTGATTTGTGCTAAAAACAAAGCCTGTTTCTTTGTTAAAACTCATTTCTTTATAAGAATAGGAAAATTTTTTATTGATAATTCTCCTCAAAAGCTCAATTTTACGAGAAACCTCTTTGAAAACACTGAGCTTTTTTTCGACATCTTTAATATACACTGACAAAATATTTTGAGTTGTTTCATCAATAGACCCCGGCTGAATTTGAAAATCTGAATTTCCTTCCTGATCCAATAAGCCCACCTGAATTAACTGTGAACGCTTTTCTTCAAGCTCAATTAATTGGTTACGAAGCTCTACTTCAGTGATGCTGTGAGAAGATTTTTGTTGAACGACTCTTGCTGGAAATGTTCGATCTAAAGATTGAGATATTGTTCCATATTCAGTTAATTTACCCTGAATTAGTTCTGCAATTTCTTCAGAATAAGCTGAAACAGTTGTCAACGGCGGCTTTGTGTTATGCAATCTCGAATCTTGACTGGGAACAAAATTGAGCAAACGTTGAGACTCAATCAGGCGAACATTAACATTCTGTTTTATGTATTCTAACCATTCAGGTTCTTCATTTTTTATGTATTCTAACCATTTAGGTTCTGCTAGTGATCCCCCTCTTACTTGTATGGAATGAATGCGAAGATTGTAAGAAGTAGAAAGATCATTAAAGTCACCAATATTACCTTGAAAGGTATGAAAATCATTTTCAATTTCACAAATCTCAAAAGAATCAAAAATCTTATCATTTTTTGATTTGTATAAATCAAAAATAATAACACCTTGCTTGTTTATTTGAGTAGGATCTAATTTTCTTAAAACTTCGACAGCATCGCCATTATCAAAATCAATGCGAAATTTACTAAAAGGTATTGTTCTGAATACTGCATATTGAGAATTGAAGAAGCCATTGAGCATTCTGAGGATTGCTGTTTTGCCAAATCCATTGGGGCCGTGGATGATCGTAATTCTTTCATCCAGGTTTAGTGAAATGACATGATCAAAAATGCCAAACAGTCCCTCGACAGATATCTTTTGAATTTTCATAATCTTTCTCCGAGAAACCTCATCCTTTTGTGGGTGAGCTTGACCGTTTCTGAATCCACAGCCCTAGACTGCTGAACATTAACGATCATTGTCACCCACATTGACAGGATCAGCAATCTAGCCAAGTCTAAGCAGTGGTTTTACGGCGGGGTTGGGGACGGGTGAGGCGGCGGAGTTGATGGAGTTGGGCCTCTAGGGTGGCGAGATCCGGGGTTTGACCGCCGTAGCGCCATTGACCATAGGCGGCGGTGATGGCATCGACGATCGCCATCGTTGCCGGATCATAGTGCGATCTCCATTGATCCGCATATTCTTGGGGGGTTTGGTGGCGATGTTTGGGGATTTTTAACGCCCGCCGTTCCCCAACCGTGGTGAGCATCCACACCATTTGCCGATAGAGCCGCTCCATGGGGGGCAACCGTCGCCAACGGTAAACCATCACCCAACCCCGGAGCCGTTGCCACCCTAACCAGGCCAATAAACCACAGGCGATCGCCCCACAGGTTCCCAACAGAAAACCGATGGCACTGCCGGAGACAAACGCCCAAAACTGCTCAATGACCCGACCCAGGAAAGCAGCGATCGCCCCCCACATAAAGGCAAAAGCCGCTGTTACTGGCGAAGGCAACCACCCCGCCACCCAATCCCAAAATTGCCGCAACACCCCAAAGGCTTCATAATCCTCCACCGACACCGGGTAAAGATCATGGCCCGGCATTGGGTCAAAACTATACCAACCATATTCGGGGAAATAAACCTCCGTGAGTGTGAACGCATCGGTATTGCGCACCAAATAAAAACCCGTGAAGGGGTTAAACTGTCCCGTTCCAAAACCCGCCGTCAGCCGCGCCGGAATCCCCAGAGAGCGCAACATCATCGTTAACACCGTGGAAAAATGATCCGGATAGCCGCCGCCATTGCGCAAAAACGCCCGCACCACATCATCCCCCGGAAAAATCGGGTAATCCATGGCAATCACATAGCGTTGCTTTAATTCCTGGGCTAAAAAGAGGGCGATTTCATAGGGATTGCGGCGGGGATTGGGAGTGCTGGCTAACAGTTCCTCCGCCTCAGCCCGGAGCAATGTTGCTAAATCTGGATCAATGGCTAAATAGTGGTTGGCAATGGCAGGGCGGTAATCCGTGCCTGCCTCCCCGAGGGCAGTGCGATCGCGATTCGGTACATCGGAAATCGCCGTATAGGTGAGGTTTTCCGCTAAGGGAATGGGGGCCCGCATTCCCCCTTCAGGGTCTACGCCAATTTCCGGAGTAGGAAAGTAGAGGGTACTGGCATGGGAGAGGGCCGGGATCAGGTTCGGCATTGGGGCGGTGATCGTGAAGGTTTGGATCACCTGGCGGGAAAGTAGCGGCGGATCGGGAGCATTGATATAGAAGCGGTAAGACCAAGCGGGTCGGTTCACCGTGGTGAGTTGGTCATCGCGGGAAATTTCCCAGCCTTCCCCGGTGTAATGGTCAAAGGACAGCACCCGCCAAAATCCCGGAGCTTGCGATCGCACCCGCATCAATACCCTGGGTTCTTGGTCTTCCCATTCACCACCATCCGCCAACTGATTCATCTGACGGTTAAAGCCGTAGTAAATCATTTCCTGGCCCCCACCTCCACCATTACCTTCTGTACCTCCTGTCGCATCCGTTGCCCCTTGGCCTGGATTGATAATCCCCCGATTGGCATCCCCAAATCGTTCATATTCAAAGGCTTCGGAGGTGGAGACGG
>RECT01000433.1 GCA_007693875.1 Spirulina sp. DLM2.Bin59 | reverse complement strand
AACACGATCCGTCACCGCACAATCATCGCCCAAGCCCAATAACCCCCAACGGCCATAGCCCCACCCCCCGGAGTGGAAGGCTATAACGACACCAAACGCGTTGGCAGCTTAACCGCCTTGGATCAGGTTTCGATGAAAATCCATCCCGGCACAGTTCACGCGCTCCTCGGGGAGAACGGCGCCGGGAAAAGCACATTAGTTAAATGTGTGATGGGATTTTATCAAGCGGATCATGGCGATGTCTTGGTGGGCAAACAAGTCCGCACCATTGCGAATCCCCGCGATGCCCACCACTACGGCATCGGCATGGTGTATCAGCATTTCACCTCTGTTCCGGCGATGACGGTGGCAGAAAATTTGGTCTTAGCCCGTAGCGATAACCAAAACCTCATCGACTGGAAAACCGAGCTAACGGATCTGACGGCCTTTATGGAAACCTCGCCTTTTCAGATCCCCCTCGATATCCCCGTGGCGCAATTAGCAGCGGGCCAAAAACAAAAACTCGAAATCCTCAAGCAACTCTACCTCAAAAGCACCGTTTTAATCCTCGATGAACCCACCTCCGTCCTCACGCCCAATGAGGCGGATGAGGTGTTGGGATTATTGCGGCAAGAAGTGACGGCGGGGAATTTGAGTGTGTTACTGATTACCCATAAGTTCCGGGAAGTCACCGCCTTTACTGATGAGGTGACGGTATTGCGCAAAGGGCAATGGGCGGGCCATGGTTTGGTGAAAGATCTCTCCATTGCAGATATGTCTGCAATGATGCTGGGGGAGACGCGAGAAACCAAGTTTGCCGTCAAGAGTAAGGGGGAGACGGGGGAGAATGGCACGGCTAAACCGGTGTTAGTTGTTGAGAGTCTGGGTGCGAATAAAGATAATGGTTTACCCGCCATTGCGGATCTTTCCCTAACGGTTTATGGGGGGGAAATTGTCGGGATTGCCGGGGTTTCGGGGAATGGTCAGAAGGAATTGGTGGAGGTGTTAGCGGGGCAGCGATCGCCCACCAGTGGCAGGATTACGATCAACGGGGAACCCTACGGCGCAACCCGTAGCGAAATGCGCCGCCATGGGGTGTTTGCCCTTCCCGAAGAGCCGTTAAAAAATGCCTGTGTGCCGCAAATGTCCGTGGCGGAAAATATGGCTCTCCGCACCTTTGATCGCCCGCCCCAATCAAAATGGGGCATTTGGTTAGTGTGGCGAATGATTCGCGCCATGGCCAATGATCTGATCACCAGTTTTAAGGTGAAAACCCCCTCCCCCGATACCCCCATTGAGCATCTATCGGGGGGCAATATCCAGCGGGCGGTGTTGGCGCGGGAACTCTCGGAAACGGATATTCAACTCCTGATTGCTGCTAACCCCTGTTTTGGTTTAGATTTTGCCGCCGTGGAGGATATCCATCACCAAATTGTCGCGGCCCGCAATCGGGGCGTGGCGGTGTTGTTGGTGAGTGAGGATCTCGATGAGTTGTTATTGTTGAGCGATCGCCTCTTTGTGATCAGCGGCGGGGCATTGGTCTATGAAAGTGCGATCGCCGATGCCGACCTCACCCAAATCGGCCCCGCCATGGCCGGCCATTAACCCCCATCCACAACGATCGCCGGTTGCAGACTTTGGGTTAACACCGCTTCAGAAACCGAACCCCGCCAACCCGCTTGGGAGCCTTTCCCCAGGATGATTTCACTAACATCATAGTTGGCCGCGGTGGTGAGGATCGTTTCCACAATCGGGCCTTCAATGATCAGAAAACGGTGGCGAATATCCGCAAGGTTTTGTTGCACCCATGCCCGCAACTGTGCCACCGCCGCCGCATCCTCCAGTTGGGGAACATAGAGAACGATCGCCTCCCCATCGCTGCGCCGGGCTAACGCTGCGGTGGTTTGTAAAACCTTGAGGGCATGGGGGGAAGTATCGACGGCGGCCAACAGCGTGATTTTGCGGGTGACGGCCACCTTTGTCGGGTCTACTTCCCCCCGTTCCAACAGTTTGGGGGCAAAGGTGGGAATGGCCCAAGCCCCTAGGGGAGCGGTGATCAGGATGGAGAGGGCCGCCAAGGCGAGGATTGTTTCCCCCCCCGGTACACCCAGGGCTAGGGGTAACGCGCCAATGGCCGCCTGAACGGTGGCTTTAGCACAATTGCCGGGCAGTAAAAAAAGTCGCTCCTTCGGAGTCCAATTACTGCCCCAAGTGGAAAGGAACCAACCGAGCGATCGCCCTCCCAACGTTCCCACCGCCAAAATCACTACACCCACCCCCAAAGCATCCCCCAAGACATCCAATTGAATACTCGCCCCCAAGAGAACAAATAAAACAATTTCCGCCACTCGCCACAGGCCATCAAAGCCCCCCCGCAAGCGCCGCGCTAAGGGGGCATCCCGTTCAATCAGGAAAAACCCCGTCCCCATCACCGCTAAGTATCCCGAAAAGATTGGCCAATGGACGGCTAAAACCACTGCGGCGAGGGCAAAACTGGCGGTAATTACCGTATCTTGGACGGTGTTTTCTGTCCATTGTTGTTTCACTAAGAGGAACACCAAAACCCATGCCATTAGCCACCCCAGGGCAACCCCGAGGACAACTTGAACAATTACTTGCAGCGGCAATAGGACAAGGGGATGGATAGCCCAATTACCGAGGGTGACTCCTTGGGTTGTGGTCAACATTGCCAAGAGCAAACTAAACAGAAGCAGCAATAACACATCGGATAATGCGCTCCCCGTTAAAATCGCGTCGGGAATTCCCTTTTTAACCCCCCAGCCTAAACTTTTGAGGCGCAACATTCCCGGCACAATCACCGCTGGCGATTCTGCCCCTAAAATGCAACCGAGGAGGAGGCCGGTGAGGAAGTTAAAGTTTAAAAAGACCATGGCCATGAGGGCGATCGCCATCGCCTCCCCCAAGGCGGGCAAAAACCCCAAACTGAGGGCCACCCGTCCCTGCTGTTGGAGCTTGTCCCGATCCAACCCGAGGCCCGCCTTCATGAGAATCACCATCACAGCGATCGCCCGCAAATCATCGGCAGCGTCCAAAATCGACGGGGCTAAAACATCGGCCCCCTGGGGCCCCAGGGCAATCCCCGCCACCACCATCCCCACCAAAGCAGGAATTTTCAACCGCTGAACCAGTTGCCCGGCAAAAAAGCCCACCAGTAAAATCAAAATCAAGCTGGTTAGCATCGTGATCACCAATCTTTGAGGAGTGAGGAGTGAGGAGTGAGGAGTTCTCTATCCTCTCTTCTCTATCCTCTCTTCTCCCCTAGCATATCGCCCCCTGCATCATTGATCGTAGGAAATTTGGTATGATCAACCCCGTAGATTGGGGAGTTTTGCATGGAGCGGATAGAGCGG
>RECT01000396.1 GCA_007693875.1 Spirulina sp. DLM2.Bin59 | reverse complement strand
ATCCAAGCAGAAAATATTAACCACACCCGCCAACTGCTGTCCACCAAAGTCTGTGTGCAATGTGACTTGAGTGGGGCCGGGTTGGTGATGGCGGATCTCCAGGGGGCAGATCTGCGGGAGGCCAATTTGCGGTTTGCGAATTTGAGTCAGGCGAACCTGACCGGGGCAGATTTAACCGGGGCAGATTTAACCGGGGCCTCTCTCCACAGCGCTAACTTGATGGGGGCCAGCCTTTTGGGGGCCAATGTCCTGGGGACGGATTTGCGCCAATCCTATTTGGTGAATGCGAATCTTTGGGGCATCCGTTTAGATCAGGCTTGGATTGATGGGGCGATCGGCTTGCCGCCCTCGTTGCGCACGCCGGAACAACATTATGCCCTAGGGGTGGTGGCGGCGAATAAACGCGACTATGTGGAGGCGATCGCCCAATATAACCAGGCCCTCGCGCTGCAAAATGATTTTGCGCCGGCCTATTTTGGCCGGGCCTTGGTGCGCCTACGCCTCACCGATGAAGCGGGGGCGGTGCAGGATGCCCAAATGGCCGCCGCTCTCTTTGAACAACAGGAAAATCTCGAAGGGCAAGCGGTGGCGCTTGCTTTGATTGAGGAGGTCAACAAACGGCAAGGCGCTGGCGGGGGTAATGGTTTAGGGATTCAACTGATCCGTCTGTTCGGGGGCCTCACCTCCCTGTTCCGCTTCTTGTTTTAGGGTTCTGGATCAAAAAATTCTGGGGGATTGGCGAGGAATTCCTTGATCTGGCCCTGATGCTCACAATCAAAGCCGGTTGCAATCGCGGCATTGATATCGACGGTGATTAGGGGAAAAGTGCGATCGCACCCCGGTTTCACCCCCAAACTCACCACAGCCCAGAGCAAACTCCGCCCCACATCCAGGATCGTTTTCACCACCGTTTCCTCATTCCCCGGCACACCGGTTTCCTCTACCGGCTCCAAGCTCACCCAAATCCCCTGAATCCCTAGATGAATGCGGGCCAACCAGAGGGCGCGGGGAAGATGGCTGGGGGAGGTGAGCAATTGCACATGGCGAGCGCCCCAACGGTGAAGGATGGGGGTGCTGTAGTAGAAGTTTTCAAACGTGCTGCGGGCGCAGGTTTCGAGCCAAATGCGATCGCTCAAACTTTGTTCCCGTGCAAAAACCAAAAAGGTACAGGGGGGCGGTGAACCGCTGGAAATGAGAATGCGCCGCTCTGGATGGGTTTTGGCTCCTTCGGCGGCGACCATTTCCCGGCGAATACTGCCCCCCAAGACAAAAACCGTATCAATGGGCTGCCCTGCCCCTTGGGCCAAGCGTAGGCCGAGGGCGAGGCTGAAGGTGAGGATCAGGCCGAGGATGAGGTAAAGGAGCGATCTCCACGAAAATTTCACTGCAATTGCACCGATAAGTTTTGCTCTTGACAGGGTTTAACAGATCCTAACGTTCTCACCCCCCTCGCTGCCGAGGCCGTGGCAAAATGGAAACCAGATTAAAATGTTAAAAAACATTACCGGAGGCCGCCCATGGTTGCACTGGCCGATCAAGCCCAAAAACGCTTAACGATTCAAACTGCTGAAATTGCCCCCGATACCACCGTGATTCGTTCCCTGGATTGGGAGCGCGATCGCTTTGATATTGAATTCGGCTTACAAAATGGCACGACCTATAACGGCTACATCATCCAGGGCGACCAGTTGGCCATCGTCGATACCTCCCATCGTAAGTTTGAGCAACTCTACCTCGATGCCCTCAAGGGCAAAATTGATCCCGCCCAAATTAACTACATCGTCGTCAGCCACACCGAACCGGATCATAGTGGTTTGGTGAAGGATGTCCTGGCCCTTGCTCCTGAGGCCGTCGTCGTTGGCTCCAAAGTGGCGATCCAATTCCTCGAAGGCTTCATTCATCAAAAATTCCAGCGGCAGATCGTCAAAAGCGGCGATAAGCTCGATCTCGGCAAAGGCCATGTTTTAGAATTCGTCAACGCCCCTAACCTCCATTGGCCCGATACAATCCTCACCTACGACTGGGGAACGCAACTCCTCTATACCTGCGATGTCTTTGGCCTGCACTATTGCTCTGATCATCTGTTTGATGTCCATTTAGGGGCGATCGCCCCCGATTACCGTTTTTACTACGATTGCCTGATGGGGCCTAACGCCCGCTCCGTCCTCGCAGCCTTAAAACGGATGGAAAATTTAGGGGAAGTGGCGATGGTGGCCAATGGCCATGGCCCCCTGTTGCGCCACAATACCCATGAACTGATTGAGCGTTACCGCACCTGGAGCCAGGAACAGACGAAAGGGGAAACCGTGGTCGCGGTGTTCTATACCTCCGGCTATGGGGATAGCGATCGCCTCTCCCAAGCCCTGGCCCACGGGATTACGAAAACCGGCGTAGCGGTGGAGATGATGGATTTATTGGGGGCGGATCAGCAGGAGGTGCGGGAACTGGCGGAGCGGGCCGTCGGGTTGGTGATTGGGATGCCCCCCACCAGCGGCGACAATGCCACGGAAACCGCCACCAGCCTCAGCACGATCCTCGCTTCTGTCAGTGATAAACAGGTGGTGGGTCTGTTTGAATCCTATGGTGGCAATGATGAACCCATTGATCCCCTGCTCACCAAGTTCCGCAATTTGGGGGTGAGCGTCGCCTTCCCCAGTATCCGCATTAAAGCCAACCCCGATGAAGCCCTCTATCAACTCTGCGATGAAGCGGGGACAGATTTGGGGCAACTGCTCAACCGCGAGCAAAATATTAAAAAGCGGAAATCCGTCGATAGTGATTTGGATAAGGCGATCGGTCGGATCAGTGGCGGCCTCTATATCATCACTGCCCAAAAAAGTGAGGTGAACGGGGCGATGCTGGCTTCTTGGGTGAGTCAAGCCAGCTTTGAACCCTTGGGGCTATCCATTGCCGTCGCCAAAGATCGGGCCATTGAATCCCTGATGCAGGTGGGCGATCGCTTCGTCCTCAACATCCTCGAAGAAGGCAACTACCAACACCTGATGAAACACTTCCTCAAACGCTTCAAACCGGGACAAGACCGCTTTGAAGGGGTAGAAACCCGCCAAGCCACCAACGGCGCCCCCATCCTAGCCGAAGCCCTAGCCTATCTAGAATGCGAAGTCGTCAGCCGCATGGATGTCCCCGATCACTGGATCGTCTACAGCGAAGTCCAAGACGGCCGCGTCGCCAAAACCGACAGCCTCACCGCCGTCCACCACCGCAAAGTCGGCAATTACTACTAACCTCAGGCAGCAGCCATGGGGAAATACCCACCATTTCCCCCCCCAAATCATCCAGCAGGCAATGCCCGCCCTACCCACTTCCCACTTTTTACTTCCCACTTCCCACTT
>RECT01000188.1 GCA_007693875.1 Spirulina sp. DLM2.Bin59 | reverse complement strand
AGAATCAAAAGTCGCCCTAGAAGGGCGAGGCTTGAAACCCATTAGTTTTGGTCAATGGAAACAAACCAAGCACTATTGGCAAAGTTTCCTACTGGTAAAGATTGCGCTTCCACTGCCGCAGGCCAACTGCCTTGCACAAGCAGGGGCGTACCTAATCCCAACAGCGCAATCAGTGCGAATTCGCTTACTTTCATCGGCTTTATCCCAAAGAGGTTAAACCTTTCCAGTATATTCGCGTTCTCTAAAATGGGCGATACTGGATTTGAACCAGTGACCCCTTCCGTGTGAAGGAAGTGCGCTACCCCTGTGCTAATCGCCCGTAGTCTTTCAATGTAAGGGGAAAAGGCAAGCCAGTCAAGCCCTTTGCCCCAAAGTCAGCACAAATGCCGTTTTTTTCGACCCTCAACCGGCCCGGTTGAGGGTCGGCTGAGAGATTTAGCTTACCTTTGCATGAGGCCAAAAAGATGTTGCGCCGCTGGAAACAGTTTATTTTTACGGTTATCGGGATTATTTTTCGTCATCCCGTGACCGGGACAACGCTGATCCCGATTCTGCCCGATGGTCGGATTGTCTTGGTGCGACGGCAGGATACGGGAAATTGGGGTCTACCCGGTGGTCTGATTGATTGGGGTGAAACCATCTCTGAATGTGCGCGGCGGGAACTGAAGGAAGAAACCGGTCTTGATTTGGTGGCAATTCAGCGTCTCGTTGGGGTCTATTCTGCCCCAGATCGCGATCCCCGCTTGCATTCCCTGAGTATTTTGTTGGTGGTGACGGTGCGGGGGGATTTAGCGGTGGGGGATGCCTTGGAAATTAGCCATGTGCAAGCCTTCGAGGGCGATCGCCTTCCCCTGGGAACCCTCAGTCATGACCATGATCGTCAATTGCAAGATTATCTTAAGGGTGGCACGATTATTGCCTAGTTTTTTCGCCCGTTGTTGCACTCCATCCCCCCAATATGCGCCCGCGATCGAGAAAATTTTTTTTGCAATTTGTAAAATCTGTGAAATCATGGGTCACAACGATCATTAAAATCGCTCGCTTCTCAGTAGTTGAATGATTACAATGCAGGCTCCGCCAATTCGCATCGCTCGCATTCGCCTTGCTCAAGGGCAAATCTTTTGGCGTGAAGTGGGCAAAGGTCCAACGATTATCTTTCTTCACGGCGCATTGACCAACGGCAGCCAATGGCTGCCGATTTTAGACCAACTGGGGGGTCGCTACCATTGCATTGCCCCGGATCTCCTGGGCTGTGGGGAATCAGAATCTCCCGCAGCGGCTCAGTCTATTCATCTCCAAGCCGAATGTTTAGCGGACTATATTGAAGCCCTCCATTTAGGGGATGTGTATTTGGTGGGCCATTCCATGGGGGCCTGGATTGCCTCCCATTATGCGATCGCCCATCCTCGGCGGGTGGCCGGCATGCTCCTCCTTGCGCCAGAGGGCGTAGATTTGCCCGATCGTCGCCAACGTTGGTCACGGGAATTACAACTCACTAGCCCTTTTCCCCTCATTCCTTGGGGGCTAATGGGACTGAAACCCCTGGCCAAACTCTTCAATCGTCATCACCAGATCACGCAGCTTTTAGCCTATCGTGATCAACTCATCGCCTGTCCGACCAGTTGTCAATTATTATTTCAACGGCAGGAATCGGAAATTAGCCCGGAATTACTCAATGATCACTTGGGTGATCTAAAAACGAAAATCCTTGTTTTGCAGGGGGGGCAGGATCACCCGATGCAGATTCTCCAGAGTAAAATCTACACAAAGCTCGCACCCTATGCTCGGCTGCGGATCTTGAAAAATGGGGGTTGGGATTTAGTGGAGGAATGGTCAGAACAGGTAGCACGGGAAATTGAGCAGTTTTTAGTGACGACGGTGACACGGCAATGAGCCAAGTCCTGATCATTGCTTCTCACCCTATTCCTTACATTGCCCCCCTGTTTCGGGAGATGGTGGCGCAGGGGTGGTCATTACAGGTGGCCTATTGTTCTGCGGAAGGGTTGGAAGCCTATCAGGATCAGGAGTTTGGGGAGGCGATCGCCTGGGATCTTCCCCTCTTGGCTGGCTATCCCGCCCAGATCCTCACCAATCAATCCCCTTGGCCCGGCCTAGGGCGGTTTTGGGGGCTATGCAATGGCCAACTGTGGGGAATGGTGGCGGCGGCGGATGTGGTGATTTGCTATACCGGCTATGTCTATGCCAGCTTTTGGATCGCCGCCCTCAGTGCGAAATGGCATCGTAAGGGCTTTATTTTCAGCACCGATGCCCATAGCCTTGCCTCCCGTCGTACTCACCCCTGGAAGGCAAAACTGAAGCCCTGGCTCTTACCCTGGGTCTACGGTGTGGGGGATAGTATTTTGGTCTCAACCCGATTGGCGGTGGAGATGGTGGCGGGGTTGGGGATTGAGCGCGATCGCATCTTTTTCACCCCCTCCGCTGCCGATAATGATTGGTGGCTGGCCCAATCGGCTCAGGTGGATGGGGCCGCCGTGCGCCAAGCTTGGGGGATTCCCCCCGATGGGGCGGTGGTGGTCTTTTGTGCCAAGTTTCAACCCTGGAAACGTCCCCAGGATTTGCTCGCCGCCTTTCAAAGTGCGAATGTTCCCAATAGTTACCTGCTCTACATTGGCAACGGCCCCCTACGAGCAGAACTAGTCACCCTCGCCCAAGGGGATGACCGGATTCGGTTCCTCGGCTTTTGCAATCAAAGCCAACTCCCCGCCATTTATACAGCGGCGGATCTGATTTGTCTCTGCTCTGACTATGAACCCTTTGGGGTGGTGGTCAATGAGGCGATGCTCTGCGGCTGTGGGGCGGTGGTGAGCGATCGCGCCGGTTCCCAGGAGTTGGTGGAGCCGGGTCAAACGGGGGCCATTTATCCCTGTGGCGATCGCGCCGCCCTCACCGCTGTTTTACGGGATCTCCTTGGGGATCTTCCCCGCCTCCGGCAGATGGGCCAAGCCGCCCGCGCCCGGATGGCCAGTTGGTCGCCCCGGGAAAACGTCGCCGCCCAAGGGGAGGCAATCGCCCGCGTTCTGCAAAAATCCTAAACTGCCCAACTCAGCGTTGGCTCGACCGGGGGGAAACTCAACCGCAACGCCTCTGGACTCCGGCTTTGGGCCCCTTCCCAATCCACACCACTGAGAACCGCCCGATCCCAATTGACCTGTTGGAGGATCGCCTGCTTGAGGACAGCATCGGTGAGATTAGCCCGCTCCAGGGAAGCCCCCGATAGGTTGGCATGGCTGAAATTCGCCCCCTGAAGATCCGCCCCTTGCAGATGGGCAGATTGGCAATTACTCGCGGTGAGGTTAGCCCCGATCAGCTTCGAGCCTTGGAGGCGAGCATCGGTGAGGTTAACGCCTTCGAGATCCATGCCACTGAGATCCACATCCCGAATAAAGGCGGAACTTAAATTTGCACCATTGAAAGACGCGCCGCTGACATTGGCCTCACTGAGGCGAGCCTCTACCAAATTCGCCCAGTTCAAATTACTGCCGCTGACATTGGCTTGGCGGAGGTTGACCTTTTCGAGGTTAGCCCCACAGAGGTTGGCCCCCCAGAGATTGGCCCGGCGGAGATTCGCATGGCTGAGATTCGCCCCAGCCAGTTTGGCCCGAGGCAGCTTCGCCTGTACCATGAATGCCCCGGACAAATTGGCCTTGGTTAAGTCACTGTCCGTCAGCTTACTATCACTGAGTTTGGCACATTGGAAATCAGCCCAATTCAGGCAGGCCCCGGTAAAATCAGCTTTGGTCAAAAAGGCCCGACCGAACTGTACACCGCGCAAATTGGCCCGGCGGAAGTTTACCCCAATTAAGGTTTGACCTCGAAGGTCTGCGCCACTGAGGTCAATGCCGCTGAAATCACGCTGCCCGCGCTCATACCGTTGTAAAAGTGAATGGACATCCATAGGGGAACTTCACCAAGTAAGTGAGAAAAGCCGCGATCGCCCGACAACCCTGACGCATCCTCGCCATCTTTTGCCCATTCTAGAGGCGATCTCTACTGCCTCGAATCCCAACCGCCAAATTTCCCCAAATTATTCAAAAAAGTTTAAAAATCTACACTCGAAATTCCCAAATTTCCGTAATTTCTGGGATGCCAGGCAATGAACAAAGGAGCAAATCCGTCAAAAAAGCTACAAAGAGTAGATCTGCCCATCCAAGAGAATCCTGGTAATCCCTTTTGCTTGTAAATAAACACGGGTTTTTTCAAACAACTTGCTATCGGGAACTTTAATGACCCGGTGCGATCGCTGCTGGGAAAACCGTCGCGCCACCCGATGATTATCAAAAATGGGGAGCGTGCGCTGGCCCGTTTCATCGGAGGGGATCGACCCCAAATCCCCAAACTCATGGAGGGGACGGGTAATCAGTTCTGCCATGCGATCAATCACCAGATAGCAGGTGCGGGGCAATGTTGCCCGAGAAAGGGGCAGCACCTCCACCTCTGTGGGGGAGGCTTGGGGAGCTAACTCCTCATCATCCTCTTCGTCATCATCTTCTTCGTCATCCCAATCACCATCATCATCAAACTCATCATCCTCATCCCCTAAAGGATTGAGGTTATCCGCCAAAAGGTCTTCAATCACTGCCTCTGGCTCATGTTCATCCTCAGGGACGACAGAGGCTTTCAAACCAGTGGTGATGATGCGACGCGCCTTTTTCGGCCTTAGCGTCTGATCCTCCACAACCGGTTCAGGATCCTCAGCAACGAAGGGTTCAGGGATCGCCGGAGTGGGAAGCTCTGCGTCGGGTTCGGCGATTCGCCGCTTTTGAGGCTTGGGAGTCGTACTGGGGGCTGGTGGCTCCTCAGGATGGGCATATTGCTGTAACACCGTTGCCGCCCCATTGGGGGTGCGGCTCAGGCGTTTTTGTTGAATCAGGTGCTCATATTCCTGTTCATTCAAACGGCTCTTGAGAAAACGACTAATCGTCGAACTACTCACACTAAAGCGTTCCGCCAGCGTTGAGGTAGTCTCATGGGGGGTTTGATACAGGGTGAGAATTTCCTGTTTATCGGACTCCGTTAACTTTCTGGGACTCATGCTTCTTCTGCGGTAGCGGTGGCTCGTCTGCGCCGACTCTTACGGGGCCGACTGGAAATTTCAAATTCGAGCGCGGCTCCAATGGCTAATAAGATACCACTAAAGACGAAAAACACTTCTACAAAGCCACCACTGGTATAGTCGGGCCGGGTGGCGGCATATTTAAACCACATATCCGCGAGGTACTTGGCCAGGGCGGCGGCGGCGATCATTTGCCAGGAGCGGGCAAAGGTTCCCCCCCAAAAGGCAAATAGGAGCATCACAGCAATGATCAGCAGGGCCACATCACAAATAATGTAGAACGAATTAATTGGGGTGGAAAATTGGACTAGGGTTTCCTGGAGGTGATCCACCCACACCGGGACAGGATGGGCGGAGGCTGATTCTTCCTCAGGGAGGAGGATTTCAATCCCAGGGGTTGCCACTTCTGGCAGTTCAATGGCGGTGGCGGGTTGGGCGATCGCAATCCACACCGCCAAAGCCGTCCCCGCCAGGGCAATCACCCCCAAGGTGATCCATTGCCAGACGGCCAAGGCCAACCGTTTGGACAGTACCGCCAGCACCATCCCAATGCCCAGGGAAATATAAAAGGCCATGTAAAACAAATCAGCGGGGGACACTTCTGGGTCTAGTTCCCAATAAATTTCCCAGAAACCAAACATGACATCGGCGATGAAGTAGGCCAAAATCCCCAAACCGATGCCGAGCCAAACATTCCGACCGCTGGCGATTTTGGGACTTTGCCAGTTGCGATAGCAGAGGGCAACCCCCACCACAAAGGGGACACATTCGGCAATATAGGTTCCCCAGAGATACCACAGGGTTTCTTCAACCTCAGGCTGAAGCACGCTCAGGAGGAAAAAACCTAGGGACAGTACGCCCCAGACAATACCGGCAATAATCACAGTCTTGCTCGCCGGCCAAGATTGGGATTCTGATGGGTTGTCAACAGAGCTAGTCATAGGTTACTCAATGAGGGTGGACGGGTTAGTTAATGCGGTGCAGGGGTGTGCAGCCCTTCCCTATATTAATCGAAGAAACGCCCCAGACAAGGCTGGGGCATTTTCTGACTTAATCAGGGCAGACATCACAGCTCCTGTGACCCGTGGCTATTGGAGCAACCCAGCACTTTCTTGGTCGTACTCCTCAAGCTCAATGGTGACGGGTTTGGCATTCCAAATTTCCGTCACATATTCATGGATGGTGCGATCGCTGGAGAACTTGCCCATGCGAGCGGCATTGAGGATTGACATCCGCGTCCAACGGTCTTGATCCAAGTAGGCCGCCCCCACTTTCACCTGACATTCCACATAGGCCCGGAAATCCGCCATCAACATATATTGATCGTGGTAGAGCAGGGAATCAATCAGGGGTTTAAACAGATCGCGGTTGCCATGGGAGAAGTACCCCGAAGCAATGCGATCGATCACCCCCCGCAGTTCTGGGTCGCTGTGGTAGTAGGCCATGGGGTTATAGCCTTGCATTTTCATCGCCGCCACTTCTTCCGCCGTTAAACCGAATAGGAAGAAGTTTTCCGGCCCCGCTTCTTCGCGAATTTCAATATTCGCGCCGTCCAGCGTGCCGATGGTTAAGGCCCCATTCATGGCAAACTTCATGTTCCCGGTACCGGAGGCCTCTTTGCCAGCGGTGGAAATTTGCTCAGAGAGATCAGCAGCGGGGTAAATTTTCTCACCCAAGGAAACATTGAAGTTGGCTAAAAACACCACCTTGAGGCGATCGCGCACATCGGGATCCTTATTGACAATCTCCGCCACCGCATTCACCAACTTAATCACCAACTTGGCCATAAAATAGCCCGGAGCCGCCTTACCGCCAAAAATAAACGTATAGGGGACAATCTCCACCGCTGGATTTTGCTTAATGCGGTTATAGAGGGCGATGATATGGAGCACATTGAGCAATTGCCGCTTGTACTCGTGAATCCGTTTCACCTGGACATCAAAAATAGAATTGGGATTGACCTCAATATCATTCTTTTTCCAGATGTAAGCCGCTAAATCCTCCTTATTGGCCTTCTTGATCGCCCGCCATTCTTCACAGAACTGGGGATCATCAATAAACTGCTCCAGCTTGCGCATTTCATCCAGATTTTTCACCCAGTCCATACCAATGCGCTTTTCCATCAGCTTGGCCAGACGGGGGTTACAGAGCAACACCCAGCGGCGCGGGGTGACACCATTGGTTTTGTTGATGAATTTATCCGGCCAAAGTTGGGCAAAATGTTTGAGGGTGTCTTGCTTGAGCAATTCTGTATGCAATGCCGCCACCCCATTAATGGCATGACTGCCCACACAGGCCAGGTTTGCCATCCGGACAGATTTTTGCTCCCCTTCCTCAATAATCGATAACTGACTCAGTAGCCCCTTATCCTTGGGGAACCAAGTGCGGATATCTTCGAGGAAACGATGGTTAATTTCGTAGATGATTTCTAAATGGCGGGGTAACAAACTGCCAAATAGCTCCACAGACCACCGTTCTAGGGCCTCTGGCATTAACGTATGGTTCGTATAGGCGAGGGTTTTTTGGGTAATGTACCAAGCCTTATCCCAGTCCATATTGTGCTCATCCACCAAGAGGCGCATCAATTCCGCCACACTCACCGCCGGGTGGGTGTCGTTGAGTTGGATGGCGAAATGTTCATGGAGGTTGTCCAGACTGGGGTTAATCCGCAGGTGGCGGCGGATAATGTCTTGCAGGGAAGCGGAGACAAAGAAATACTGTTGCTCTAAGCGCAGTTGCCGCCCTTGGGGGGTGTTGTCGTTGGGGTAGAGCACCTTGGAGATATTCTCCGAGGACATCTTACTGGCTACGGCTCCATCGTAGTCCCCCGCATTAAAGGCATCAAAGTTGAAGTCTTTATCTTCCCCGGCTTCTGCCCGCCATAGCCGCAACGGGTTGACAGTGTTGGTGTTGAAACCGGGAACCGGCGTATCGTAGGCAATGGCGGTGATCGTGCGGTCTGCCACCCAGGTGACTTTGGGCTGCCCTTTCTCGTTGTGGGCCATTTCTGTATGGCCGCCTAATTTGATCTGAACAGTGGCCTCAGGCCGGGGGATTTCCCAGGGATTACCATAGCGCAGCCATTTATCGGGAATTTCCACCTGCCAACCGTCGCGGATCTGTTGGTGGAAGATGCCAAATTCGTAGCGGATGCCGTAGCCGATGGCGGGAATCTCTAAATTGGCGAGGGAATCAAGGAAACAGGCGGCGAGTCGCCCTAGGCCGCCGTTACCCAGGCCGGGATCATGTTCTTGATCGAGGATTTCACCCCAGTTGAGGCCGGCATCTTCGATGACTTTTTTCATGTCACCGTAGATGCCCAGGTTGATCATGTTGTTTTCCAGATGGCGGCCCATGAGAAATTCCGCCGAGAAGTAGCAAACCACTTTGACGTTTTGCTCTTCGTAGGTGTTCATCGTCTTGATGAAGCGATGGATGAGGCGATCGCGCACTGTATAGGCAAGAGCCATATAGAAGTCGTTCGTCGTCGCCCAGCGATAGTATTTGCCTTGGATATAAAATAAATTATCGGCAAAAGCCCGCTTCAGGGTCTCCGGACTCATACCAGTCCGGTCATCTTCAACCCGAATTTGGACGGTTTCTTTGGGGGGAATATTCGTTTGCACGGGAATTGCTTGCTCCTAAATCCGGCAGTGCTTGGATTTATTGTGCCGTGATCTGGGCAAGGATGTGTGCTTCTTAATACTCTCTTTGATTCGCTGGCTCAATTTTGCCCCCGATTAATACACTTCCCACCAGCCAAAGGCGGGGCCAATGAAGCGGATCACGAGCCAAGCGGTGGCTAAACTGCCGATGCCGATCCAGGCTCCCCGGGTGGTGATCTTCATGAACCGCTCGGATTGGCTTTTGGTGATGGGCAACCACGGCAAAATCCGGGATTCTTGGCCGTACTTTTCACCGAGGGATGCTTTGCGACGTTTGGATTCGCCCATGATTGTTTTGATAGTGAGGTTGGGGTTTTATGATATCAAACCCTGGGGTTGGGGGGATAGGGAATGGGGGATGGGGTTTTAGTCTTGGATGTAGTCGGTGCCTTGGATGAGGGCGAGTTCGGCGCGGACGAATTCCCGACCGAGGTAAAGGGCGTGATCGAAACGGGAGAGGGGGCAGGGTTGGGTTTGCTCGGTGATTTTCATCCCCAGTTCTTTGGCGGTGCGGCCGGTAAAGATGGCGGTGGGGGTGCGTTCGACTTTGCCCCGCACGGGGATGGGTTTCCCCGTTGCGGGGTCGAGGGCGAGGCCTTTCTCGCTGATCGTGTTGGTGTAGTGGGAGGCACAGATTAAACCGGCTTCCCGATCTAAAAAGATGATGAAATAGCCATCGGGATCAAGGTCGATGAATCGTTTGGAGAGTTGATTATCAAGGGCCGCCAAGTCTTGGGCGTTGATGGAGGATTGCAGCATGGGTATTCAGTGAAACAGTCCGGCTCCCCATTGTACCGATTAGCGGCCAGCGGAGACGGGGAGGGGCGATCGCCCCTGAGTTTCGCTCGTTTCCCCCTCGGTTTTGAGCAGATCAATATTGAAGCAATAGCCAACATTGCGGACGGTTTGGATCAGGCTGGGGTGGTCGGTGCGATCCGCGCTAGCGTACCCATCGCTCGTTGGCACTAATTTTTTCCGCAGCGATAACACATGGGTGTCAATGGTGCGGGGGTTATCAATGGCATCGGGCCAAGCACGATGGAGCAGCTCCGAACGGCTGAGGGGTGCGCCTTCGGCTTGGGCGAGGACGTAAAGAAGGCTAAATTCCTGGGGGGTGAGGTCGATATAGCGACCGTAAAGGTGAACCCGTCGCTGCACTAGATCAATGCTCAGATCCCCATAGTTCAACAAGAGGGGCACACTGGTGACACGACAACGCCGCAACAGGGCATCTACCCGCGCCATTAATTCCTGCATGCCAAAGGGTTTTTTCAAATAGTCATCGGCTCCGGCTTTGAGGCCGGTGACAACATCGTGACTGCCATCCTTGGCGGAGAGGATTAAGACGAGGGATTGCCGCTGTTGGAACAGCCATTGACAAAGTTCTAAGCCATTGCCATCGGGAAGATCCGGCTCCAGGATGACCAGGGGCGGCTGATGGCGGTTGAGAAATTCCCGCGCTTGCTGTAAGCCGGCGGCTTGGTGGATGCGATAGCCCGCCTGTTGCAAATGCCAACCGAGGAGCGATCGCAAATGGGGATTACTTTCGATGATGAGTATTTGACCTGAACCCACGGAGCCAAACCTACCAAGTGCGCAATGTCTCCTTACCATAACAAACACTGTTACAAAATGTTGTAACACTGGCTACGGGTTGCTTTTTGGGGTAAGAAAGCCAGCATTCCTTGAAATTCAGGCTAGACTAGCCCCTGATTAAACCAGAGGGGGCCTGGTTCTCCTCCAATCGGTATGACGTGAGTTTTGAAACCATGGTACTACAGGATCGAAATCCCCAAACCCTGACGGTAACTGAGGATCAGCGGGCTTGGGTGGAAATTAACCTCGATGCCTTGGGGCGCAATGTGCAGCAAATTTTAAGCATTTTGCAACCGGGGACGGCGTTGATGGCGGTGGTGAAGGCCGATGCCTATGGCCATGGGGTGATCCCCGTGGCCCACAGGGTGTTGGCGGCGGGGGCGCAACGGTTGGCGGTGGCCACCTCCCAGGAGGGGATGACGCTGCGGGAGGCGGGGATCGCGGCTCCGATTTTGGTGTTGGGGGCGATTCACCGTCGCGATGAAATTGAGGCGATCGCCAATTATCACCTCGAACCCACCCTCTGCACCCCGGGCCAAGCCCTGGCCATGTCTGAGGTTTTGGCGGATTTGGGGGAAACTGTGCCGGTACATCTCAATATTGATACGGGAATGTCCCGGTTAGGCACACCCTGGCAAGATGCCCTCGCGTTTGTGCAATGGGTGCAAGGGTTGCCCCATTTAGAACTCGCCAGCGTCTATTCCCACCTTGCCACCGCCGATGATCCCGATCCCCAGTTCATGGCTTGCCAAGATCAGCGATTTCAAGCGGTGGTGGCCCAATTGCGATCGCACCAGATCCATCCCCTCGCCCTCCACATTGCCAATTCCGCCGCCCTCTTAAGCGATCCCCAGCTCCATTACGATTGGGTGCGGGCCGGTTTGGCGATTTACGGCCTCTATCCGGCCCCCCATTTAGCGGCGAAAATTTCCTTAGAGCCGGTGATGACGGTGCGGGCGCGGATTACCCAGGTGAAAGAGATTCCCGCTGGAACCGGGGTGAGCTATGGCCATCGCTATGTGAGCGATCGCCCCATCACCTTAGCCGTGGTGGGTATTGGTTACGCCGACGGCATCCCGCGCCTATTGAGCCAAAAAATGGCGGTGTTACTGCGGGGGCAAATGGCAGCGCAAATCGGGGCAATTACGATGGATCAGTTGATGATCGATGTGAGTGATTTTCCTGATGTGGAACCGGGGGAAGTGGTGACGCTCTTGGGCCAGGACGGCAAGCGGCACATTACCGCCGAAGCTTGGGCCAACCTCATCGGTACGATTAGCTGGGAAATCCTCTGTGGATTTAAGCAACGTTTACCCAGGGTTTATCGAGATGGGGCCAGTTAAAGCCATTGGTTTGAGTTTATTGACCATTTTCGGGGTGGCGATCGCCCCCGCTTGGGGAGAATCGGAGCAGGTGGTGGCCTGCGAGATCCTCATTGCGGGGGGAGGATTAGCGGGAACCGCCGCCGCCTATGAGGCCCTGTTAGCGGGGCGCACCGTTTGTTTAACGGAAATCACCGATTGGATCGGGGGGCAAATTTCCGCCCAAGGCACATCAGCCCTTGATGAACGCACCACCCAACGGCAACAGAACTTTTTTCCCCGGGGTTATCAAGACCTGCGATCGCGCTTGGCGGCCCACTATGGCCGCCTCAGTCCGGGGAACTGTTGGGTGAGTGAGGCTTGCTTTTTGCCCGGGGATGGCGATCGCCTTCTGCACCAAATGTTAGCCGCCGCCGCCCGCAAGGGCCGGGGTAAGCTCCATTGGTTCCCCAATACGGTGATTAAGGATTTAGCGATGGGGGAAAGGAGGATTGAGGGAGCGATCGCCATCCAACACCGCCCTGCCCCCGGCACCGCCCCCTTAAATACCGAACCCCTTTCCGCCATCCTCCTGGATGCCTACGATCCCCAGCCCTCCCCCCGCCTCGATAAAACCCTGATCCGCTTTGTCCCCGCTGGGGAAAATTGGATCGTCATCGAAGCCACCGAAACCGGCGAACTCCTCCCCCTTGCCCAAGTTCCCTACCGTCTCGGGATCGATCCCCGCTCCCCCCTCGAACCTTCATCTTCCAGCGATCGCCCCGACCCCTACTGCACCCAGGGCTTCACCTACACCTTCGCCATGGCGGCCACTGCCGACCCCCAACCCCAAACGCCGCCCCCCTTCTATGATCGCTACGCCCCCTATTACAGCTACGAACTGCCCCGCCTCGCCAACTTTAACCTCGTTTTCACCTACCGCCGCATCTGGGATTACAACCTCAACCGTACCGGCACGCGCCAGGATAACCGCCTTAGCGTTAGTCCTGGCGATATTTCGATGCAAAACTGGACTTGGGGCAATGATTATCGCCCCGGCACAGCCGTCGATAATTTGATCTATACCCATCAACAACTTCAGGCCTTGGGACAATTGGAGCCGGGGCAATGGCAGGGGGGGCTACGGGTGGAAACCCTCCAAGCAGCGGAAGAATTAGCCCTCGGTTACTACTATTGGCTCGTGGCGGGAACCACCGATTCCCAACTGGGGGATGGCGTGAAACAGCCCCACCCGAACCACCGCTATCTCCAAGGGTTTGATAGTCCCATGGGGACAGCCCACGGTTTATCGAAATACCCCTATATGCGGGAGGGCCGGCGCATCATCGGCCGCCCTAGCCCCGGCTATCCCGACGGCTTTACCGTGGCGGAAATTGATATTAGCCGCACCGATTATGAGCAGCCCTTTTATCGGGAAACCTTGAATTCTGCCACCTACCGCGCCCTGCGCACATTCCTCGCTGGCCGCCAAACCGCCGCCGTGGTAGCGGATCAAACCCCCTACCCCACGGCCCCGATCCGTCGTCGCGCCGCCATTTTTCCCGATTCTGTCGGGATTGGCCATTATGCGATCGATTTTCACCCCTGTATGGCCTTGAGTCCGCCGGAAAAACCGGGTAATTTTGAGCGGCCCGGTGAACGTCAGGGGGCGGGGGCCGCCTATCCCTTCCAAATTCCCCTACGGGCAATGATTCCCCAGGATGTGGATAATTTATTGGTGGCGGGGAAAAGTATTGCCACAAGCCACATTGCAGCGGCGGCCTATCGGGTGCATTCCTTTGAATGGTCAGCGGGGGCAGCGGCAGGGACGGTGGCGGATTTTACGCTGCGTCAGGGGATTTTACCGCCGGTTTTAATTGAAGGTCTACCCCGGCCGCAGCCGTTGCTGCGTCAATTGCAGGGGGAATTAGACCGGGCCGGCAACCACACCACATTTCCCGATACGTCGATCTTTAACGAAGATTGGCAACAGTGGCGTTGAAGGGGGTGGAGCCATAAACGGGCGTAGGGGCGAAAAATTTTTCGCCCCTACCAGAACCATGGCCCAACCATGAATTCTACAAACCCGGTAAGTTTAAACCGCTGGTTAATTCTTCCATCCGTTCCCGCATCGTTTGGGTGGATTTATCGTAGGCATCCATCATGGCCTCAAACACCATTTTGGATAACTCTTCAGCGCCCACTTCAAGGGCGGCGGGGGTGATTTCGACGCGGCGGGGTTCTTGGTTGCCGCTGAGAACAACGGTGATTGTTCCTGCTTCGTTGTGGCCCGCAATTTCCATCTGCTCTAGCTCATCTTGGAGCTTTTTAGCATCTTGCTGCACCTGTTGGGCTTTTTTGAAGGCTTCAGTGAGTTCCTTCATTTTGCCCAGACCAAAACCAAATCCTTTTCCTTGCGTCATACCTAATTATTTGTGTTGGGGATGATTTGCTAACCCTGATGATTGTAATGGATTGTTGCCGTAGTCGTCGGCCCTTGGCGGGGATTGATGGGCGATCGCCCTCCCTGTAATCCTGATTGGCCATAGCCTTAAGCGACGCTAAATTCCCCTAAAACCTTCACTTCCGGCCGCAGTGTTAATGACCAATGCTTTTCCACTTGGCTCTGGACATAATGGATAATTTCAAAAATATCCTGGGCTTTGGCATTACCGCAGTTGAGGATGAAGTTGGCATGGCGATGGGCCACTTGCGCCCCGCCAATTTGGAAACCTTTCAAGCCAATTTGCTCAATCAACCAGCCAGCGGTGTAGGGGTCAGGGTTGCGGAAGACACTGCCACAACTGGGGAGATGGTAGGGTTGGGATTGTTTGCGGTTTTGGAGGTTCTGGTTCGTAAGGGCCATCACTTCGCTACGGCTTGCCCCCGGTTGGAGTTGGAGGGTGGCGCGGAGCACCAGGCGGCGATCGCCTTGCAAACTGGAATGGCGATAACGGTAGTGAAAATCTTGAGGGTAAAGGGTTTCAATCCTGCCATCGGGGTTTAACACCTCAGCCTCAATTAAGGAATCGGCAATACAACTATGGTGCGCTCCGGCATTCATTACCACTGCCCCCCCCACCGTTCCAGGAATACCCACCGCCCACTCCAGCCCCTGCCAACCCCGTTTAGCCGCTCGCCAAGCGAGGCGGGGAATGGGTTCCCCCGCGCCAGCAGTGACTCGGCCCCGGGCCTCATCAAACTCACTTAAGCGCAGATGGCGAGTGCTGATCACCAAACCCGGAAGACCGCGATCGCTAATCAGTAAATTCGACCCTGCCCCTAAAAGGGTAATGGGGAGATCCCGCCCATCCGCCCAGGCAAAACAGGCTTGCAGATCCGTTTCCGTTTGGGGAGAGGCGTACCATTCCGCCGGCCCCCCGACGCGGAAAGAGGTAAAGCTGGCTAAGGTGACACGGGGTTTAATTTGGCATTGTCCACCGGGAGGGTTGACCGGTTTGGGCGCATAGGTAGACGAACCAGGATAAAGGTAGGTCGTCGTCGTTGCAGGAAGATCAGAGGACAGAGTCATGGCCACAATATTTAAAGAAGCAATAAGGTTGAAGGCGAAAAGGGGTGCAACCCGATGAAGCCCTAGGCCAGGGCTATTGAAATCCTTAGGCCAGCAACTCTGGAATCACTTGATTGAGATTGCCTGCCCCTAAAAATAAAGCAAAATCCCCTGGAGAGAGAAAATTCCGCAGAAAATTTGTCAGTTCCGGTAAGGTGCTCTGGTACATGACCTGGGGATGATGTTGGGCGATCGCCGCCGCTAAGGCTTCCCCTGTAATCCCCCCTTGGGGTGGTTCCCCGGCGCTGTAGATGTCGGTGATAATCACCACATCAGCATCCTGAAAAGATTGGCTAAATTCCGTAAAAAAGGCTTGGGTGCGGCTATAGCGGTGGGGTTGAAAAATCGCCACAATCCGCTGCCCTGGCTGATCCTGCACCCGCAACTTAGCGGAAGCTAACGTCACCTGTAGCTCGCTGGGATGGTGGGCATAGTCATCAATCAACGTCACTCCATTGAAGGTTCCCCGCACCTCAAACCGCCGTTTTGCCCCGGCAAAGGTTGCCATGGCTGCGGCAATGGTGGCGAAATCAACCCCCACCTGGCGAGCCACGGCGATCGCCGCGAGGGCATTGCTCAAATTGTGCTCTCCCAACAGGGGTAGGAAAAACCCCCCCAGGGGTAAACCCCGCTCCCACACTTGGGCCCGGGTGCCATCGGAACCATAGACCACATCAGTAAC
>RECT01000091.1 GCA_007693875.1 Spirulina sp. DLM2.Bin59 | reverse complement strand
CGGGGCATTTTGGGGGTCAATGTCAGCGGTGCAACCATCGATCGCAATCAAATCACCACCCAGGGCAATGATCAATCCCATGCTATTTCTCTCCATGGCAATGGGGGCGGAACCGTGAGCAATACGATTATTACCGGCAATCAAATCACCACAACCGGCGAGAATGGCGAAGGGATGTATCTTCATGCCAACGGGGGTACAATCCGCAATACAACGATTACCGGCAATACGATCTCAACGGTCAACGCATGGGCAGAGGGCATTTTCCTGCGGGCGGATAATAGTGGTACATTGAGCGGGGCGATCGTTGCCAACAACACCATTACGACCGGAGGGAATGCGGCCCGTGGTATTTTCCTCTCCACTCAAAACAGCACCCTCAATAATGTGACGGTTAGCAGCAACACTATCACCACAACAGGCGATAACATCGTCACAGGAGCGGGTAACAACGATCCGGCTGGGATTTTTGTGCGCAGCAATGCCAATGGAGTCTTACAGGATGTCACCGTTGTAGGGAATACCATATCAACAGCGAGCGATCTGGTACAGGGCATCTTTGTCTTTAGTAATAACGGGGGATTGTTAACGAATGTGGGGATCACGAACAATCTCATCCAACAGGCGGGACAGCATAGCGTCTTTGTTGAAACCAATGATGCTGCCGGGAATCTCTGTATTGCCGCCTTTACGGGAAATCGCAGCAATAACCCCGGTGTATTCGGTGCAGGTGGGGATGATTTAAATGTGGCAGTTACAGCGGGATCAACGGTGAATTTTGTCGGGTTTAGCAATGTGGGGGCCAATAATACAGGTTTTGGGGCGATCGCCGGCACACCCACCGGCCAACCCCCCAGTTGTCCCTAGCGGGGATTTTTCCTGACTAGGTTTTTTTGATTTCGGCGATCGCCGCCACCACCTGTTGAATCGTCTGCGCCTGAGCTTGGGTAGATTGGGAAATTTCCTGGGAATTGCGAGTCACTTCATCAATAGCCTGTTGAATCTGCGCAAACACCTCAGCCATAATCTCAGTTTGCTCACCACTCGTTTTAACCTGTTTATTGCCCCCCACAGCCGTAGTACTCATCACACCAATCGCTGTACGAATATTGCCCACTTCTTGATTGATTTGGGCCACCGATTGACGGCTACGATCCGCCAACTTCCGGATTTCCGCCGCCACCACCGTAAAACCTCGGCCCTGTTCACCCGCCCGCACCGCTTCGATCGCCGCATTGAGAGCCAACATATTAGTTTGATCCGCTAACTCCCTCACCAAATCAGTGATCGTCGTGATTTGACGCGTATTGCTGCTGAGGCTTTGGATCTCCCTACTGATCTCCGCCACCGTCGTTTGCAATGCCTCAATTTCCCCTTGGGTTTGGGCGATCGCCCCCAACCCCTGATTCACCAATTGCAAAGCCTCATGGGCAATTTCCATCGCCTGAGCAGCAAAGGAAGCCACCTGTTGCGCCGACTCCTTCAACTCATCCATCTGCTGCAACGCCCCCTGAATAAATTCATTTTTGCGTGCCTGTTGCTTCAAAGTCATTTCCTGGGCAGAGAGCAACGTTTGATTGGTTTCCACCTGTTTCGTCAGAATTTCCGATTGCGTCACGGTGCGATTGGCCAAAGGTCGCAGCAACACCACCAATCCCCCAGTCCCCAATGCACTTAACCCCACAATCACCAACACAATCCAGGCCAACTGCTCCTGGAGAGGTTTATAAAGTTCAGCGGATTGCATCTGTACCGCAATGGCCCAGGGAGTATCCGTCAAGAAAGAAAACGCCACAACCGGCTCATTCCCGCCAGGATTAAGCAGCCCACTCGTGCCAGAGAGGGCCTCTTGGAAGGCTGTTGCCAATGTTGCAGACTTGAGACGACTGCCATCCCGTAAATTAAAAAGGAGTTCCAGTCGGTCTTCCCTCTCAGCCACCAGCACCATTTCCCCCGTATCTCCCAAACCCTGATAGTCGGCAACGAGGTTCTCCAAACCTGCCAGACTGTACAAAACCACATCGGTGCCAAGGCGTTCCTGTTGAGGGCTAAACACCGGGGAACCCAAGACTAGGTAAAATTCTCCCGCCAGTTCAACACGTTCACCCACCACCACACCGCTGGCGGTTGGGTCAGGAATCAGCAACAGATCGGAGGGGATGGCCATTCCCACATTAATCCGAGGAGTATTGTTGCGATCAAGACGGGTGATCCCCACCACTTCATCGGCTTGGCGGAGGGCATCGATCAGCGGCTCCTGGCTGACTTGCAAAAACTCCGCCAACTCCACCTCCCCCCGATTAAAGGCTTCCAGAACTAGACGTAAACGGGTGCGGCTGGAAATTTGTGCCGTCACATCCTTCGCCTTAGCAAGATATTCCTCCACCACTAATTTGCGGGTTTCTACCGCAAAGACGAGGTTTTGCTCTTCCGCTTGGCGCAATCTGTAGGCCAGGGGCAAAATACCAGCGATCGCCACCAACGCACTAATCACCAAAATTCCCACACTGGAATAGATGATCAAAATTTGCTGTAGGTTTTTTGTATTGTTGGTGTCGAAAGATTGATGGATCATGTAGCTCCAAATAGATTTAGCTTTAATCATCGCGGGAAAATAACCCGTTATCGCAACTCCCGCCGACCCTCCAAAGCCCGGGCTAACGTCACCTCATCGGCATATTCCAGATCCCCCCCCATGGGTAGCCCGAAGGCAATTTGTGTCACCTTGGCAAAGGGCTTCACCAATTGACTAATGTAAAGCGTCGTTGTTTCCCCTTCAATACTGGGGCTAATGGCCAGGATGATTTCCGTCGTTTCCGGCTGACTAGCCCGGCGGATCAGCGGTTGAATCGTCAACTGATCAGGGCCAATCCCCTCCATTGGAGAGATCACCCCCCCCAAAACATGGTAACGCCCCCGATACTCGCGGGTTTTTTCCAAGGCAATCACATCCCGGGAATCCGCCACCACACAGATCGTGTGCTGATCCCGATTGCGATCGCGGCAGATCGTACAGACCGGATCCGCCGATAAATGAAAACAGGTTTGACAGACCCCCACCTGCTGCCGGGCATTGATAATCGCTTCCGCCAAAGCTTGGGCTTCATCGGCGGGCCGTTTGAGAATGTGGAGGGCGAGGCGTTGGGCCGTTTTGGGGCCAACACTGGGTAATTTTTGCAGTTGCTCAATCAGACGAGCCAAGGGTGGGGTATAAATAACAATGCTCCTTTTAAAAATGGGTGGAAACTGCCGGAACGCTCAACCATCGATCAGCCCCACAAGCATATCCCTCTCCAGAACTCTGGAAAGGGACAGGATGGAACGGGTCAGGTTGACACTCTCAGGTCTAAAGACACTGAGATTCTGCTGACAGAGTCGATTTTAGT
>RECT01000381.1 GCA_007693875.1 Spirulina sp. DLM2.Bin59 | reverse complement strand
GTCGAGGGTGGTGGTCATCAGGGGTTAGGGGGTAGGAAGGGGAGAGTAGGAAGTAGGGAGTGGAGAGTAGGGAGTAGGGAGGGGAGAGTAGGGAGTAAAAAATTACTTCCCACTTCCCACTTCCCACTTCCTACTTCATTTCTTGACCAACTTCTGCCAAGATTTCCTCAACAGTGAGTTCGTCGGGTTCAAAACTTTGGGTGTCAATGCCGTAATCGTAGGGGCCGGCCCAGACGATTGGCTCTTCGTCAAAGTTTTCAATGGCCGGGGGGGAGGTGGTTTGCCATTCGAGGGTGAGCGATCGCCAGGGGTTGCGGCCGGCCGGTGCGCCTTGGCTCCAACTCCAGATCATGTTCACCAAAAAGGGTAAAACCGAAATCCCTAACAGGATAGAACCATAGGTGCAAACCTTGTTGAGGAATTCAAACTGGGGGTCGTACATGGCGACGCGGCGGGGCATGCCGTGCATCCCGAGGCTGTGCATCGGTAGAAATGTCAGGTTTGTGCCGATGAACGTGAGGACAAAGTGAATCCGGCCCAAGGTTTCGTTGTACATCCGCCCGGTCATTTTCGGGAACCAGTGGTAAATCCCGGCGTAGAGACCGAAGACGGAACCGCCAAAGAGGACGTAGTGGAAGTGGGCAACCACATAGTAGGTGTCGTGAACATGGAGGTCAAAGGGAGCAGTTCCTAAGGTTACGCCACTTAAACCGCCAAAGACGAACATCGCCAATAACCCAACGGCAAAGAGCATCGGGCTGGTGAACCGGATTTTACCGCCCCACAGGGTGGCTACCCAACCGAAGATTTTCACCCCGGTGGGGACGGCAACGATCAGCGTTGAGATCGTGAAAAACATCCGCATCCAGGGGGGTGTGCCGCTGGTGAACATATGGTGAACCCAGACGAACAGACCCACGACACAGATGGCCAAACTGGAATAGGCGATCGCCTTATAGCCAAAAATTGGTTTCCGGGCATGGGTGGCAATAATTTCCGACATCACGCCGAAAATGGGCAGGATCATCAGGTATACCGCCGGGTGGGAGTAGAACCAAAAGAGGTGCTGATAGACCACCACATCCCCCCCCATTTCGGGGCGGAAAAAGCCGGTGCCGAAGTTGATATCAAACAACAGCATGATCAGGCCAATGGCCAAAACCGGCGTTGAAAACAGGGCGAGGAAGGAGGTGGCAACCATGGCCCAACAGAACAGGGGCAATTCATCCCATTGCATGTTGGGGGTTTTCAAATGGTAGATCGTCACCAAAAAATTCAACGCCCCCAAAATCGAGGAAGTCCCGATCAGGGCAATGGAGAGAATCCAAAAGCTTTGGCCCGTGGGGCTGGTGACAATACTCAAAGGGGGGTAGGAAGTCCAACCCGCTTGAGCGCCGCCGTAGAGGAAACTCATCCCCAAGAAGACCGCCGCAATGGGGTTGAGCCAAAAGGCGATCGCATTCAAATTGGGGAAGGCCATATCCTTGGCCCCAATCATCAGGGGCACGAGATAATTGCCAAACCCGCCAATGGCCGCCGGCACGATCCAGAAAAAGATCATTAAGGTGCCGTGGTTGGTAAGTAGTGTGTTGTAAACGTCGGGACTCAATAAGTCCGGATCAGGGGTTGCCAATTCCGCCCGCATGAATAGGGCCATTACCCCCGCCACGAGGTAGAAGAAAAAGGCGGTGACAAGGTATTGAATCCCAATCACCTTATGGTCGGTGTTGTAAAGGAAATAATGATACCAAGACCACTGCTCTGGATGGCCGTGGCCTGTTTCGGTGGATGGGAGGGGAAGTTGTGCTTGTGCCATACCAAATTATTTACAAAGGATAGGGGCAAAAAAGTTGGTTATCAATGGGTGTGGGCGGCAATGGCAGGCCCAACGTGATCCATGTCGAATTGACGGGTGAAGGCCGCCAGGCGGTCTGCATCGTCGTATTGATGGCCATCGGTGCTCATCGCCACCACTTGCTCCAGGCCAGGAGCTTGGGCGACGGTGTTCGATTCCACCCAAGCCTGATAGTCCTCAGGGCTATGGACGATGATTTGCGATCGCATCCCCCCATGATAGGAGCCGCAGAGTTCAGCGCAGACAATGGGATAAGTGCCGGTTTTGGTGGCCACAAACCGCAATTGGGTTTGCTGACCGGGGATGACATCCTGTTTAATCCGGAACTGGGGCAACCAGAAGGCATGGAGCACATCCTTCGCTTCGAGGTTGAGCTTCACATCTTGACCCAGGGGCACATGGAGTTCCCCGGAGATGATGCCGCTATCGGGATAGGTAAAGATCCAAGCGTATTGCATCCCAGCCACATCAACGGTGAGATCCGCCGGCCGGACTCCCATTTCGGCATTAGCCCCTAAGCCATAGGTGACATCGCCGGACTGGGCCAAGAGGGGGCCATCACTCCCGGGCAAGCTGGCCACTTGCACGGGGGCATGGCTATGGTGGGCCATGTGGCCACCGGCATCAAAACCGCCCATTTGGTTATAAACCTGGACGCTATAGATGCCTAAACCGATGACGATAAAGGCGGGGATTGCCGTCCAAAAGATTTCTAGGGAAAAGTTGCCCATCACAGGCTGACTATCGGTTTCATCCCCTGGACGGTGGCGAAATTTAATCAGGATGAAGACGATCGCCCCCTCCACGACTAGAAATAAGGCGGTGCCAATCACCACCATGATATTGAACAGGTCATCCACCAGGGGGGCCTGGAGGGAGACCTGTTCCGGCAGGAGGTTGTTATTTTGCCCGTACCAAATGCTGATCACCGTGACGGCGACACCAACAACGAGGGTAATTAATGTACCGGGAACTGTTTCTTTTTCGTTAGCCATAGAGATTAAAGGTCATAGACCCAGGATTGCGGGATGGGCGTGGGGCAAGGGGCCTGCTGCTGGCTAGAGCCTCGCCCCGGAGTCTCCCCTTAGAATTTAACGAATTTCCCGTTTAACCATGCAGTCAATCTCACGGGAATCGTCAATTTTTAAGGTTATTTTACGGTTCCGATGCTTTTTAACACGCCTTTTTCCGTTTGTTGGGGGACGATATCGAGGCGATCGCTCCCGGCGCAATATTCCAGATCGGCATCTAAGCCTAGACGGAGCAAACGCTGGCCGTGACTGGCTTGGCGGAAGAGGCCGACTAAATCCTCCTGCCATTGTTGATAGAGGGCGATCGCCCCTAAAACTTCATCATTGCCTAACATTTCCGCCCCCAATTCCTGATAAAAGGGCAGGGCGATGGCTCCGGCGCAGACGGTATCCTCCAGGGAATAGCTCCCTTCCCACCCGGAACCGACGAGCCAAAGGGTTTCCGGTTGATGTTCCCCATTCCATTCCGGTTATCTGGGATGCTTACCAGAAAGGTCACCGTGATTTTGAT
>RECT01000472.1 GCA_007693875.1 Spirulina sp. DLM2.Bin59 | reverse complement strand
TAGTCAAGTGTGATGGTTGTAGGGCAATGCGGATTTTAGCCGATGCCTTAGGGGTCAGTGGTGGGCAAAATATGCCCGGCTGTCGGGGCCGTCATCCCCATTTACGCAGTTTTGATGAAGGGTGCGATCGCCAGATGAAAACATTGCTGTTGGGGGCTTCCAATAGTTGGTTTTCCATCTCCCTTTCTGCCCTCTCCATTCCCACCGATGCCGCTGGTTTAGCCAAGGTGGTGGAGCAAAATTGGACGGCGTTGGGCAAGGCGAAGAGCTTGGAAGGATTGGAGGCGATCGTTGGGGCCATGCAATCGGTGGGACAATTGCAGGACTTGATCGGCTATGAATTGCCCAAAATTTGGGAGGCGATGGGTACGCTATCGCGGATCGCCCAAAAACGCGCCCAAGGGGAAAACGAGGCCGACAATCCCAGGGATTTAAAAACCCCCGAATGGGAAATTTTCGCCACCACCACCGCATTCACCGGCCCCGATCCCGATTGGCAATTGCGGCCCATTCCTCCCCCTGCTGACTTTACCGATATTTTTGAACGGGTCATCCTCGCGGAACGGCTCCGGGAAGTGCGGGGCTTAATCGGCTTCACCCGCATTCAATCCCCCGGCGACTTCACCGATAGCGGCGAAGTCCCCCCAGAATTTCGCGCCCCCCTCAGCCGTCAACATTCCACCTGGATTCCCGCCATGGAGGTAAGGGGTGAGGGGATCTTTTTGCACTTTAAAGAAACCACATTGCAGGCTTGGGAACAGCGGGATGTGATTCAACAACGCCATATTCAAGTCAAAGAAGCCCATAAAAATTGGCTTAACCAACGCAATCCCGATCTGGTCGATGTCATCCCCTGCCCAGATATGCGCTATCTCCTGCTCCATTCCTTTGCCCATGCCCTGATGCGGCAATTCGCCCTCGAATGTGGCTACAACGCCGCTAGCCTTCAGGAGCGCATCTATGCCCACATGGCCACCCCAGAGCGGCCAGCCCAAGGGGGGGTTTTGATCTATACCACTGCGCCGGATAGTGAGGGAACCCTTGGGGGGTTGGTGTCTTTAGGAGCAGAGCGATTAAACTACCACATCCACCAGGCCCTAGAGGCCCTCCAGATTTGCGCTTCTGACCCCCTCTGTGCCGATCACAGTCCCGTTGATGACCGCGTTTCCCTCCATTGGGCCGCCTGTCATGCCTGTTTATTCAGCCCCGAAACTTCCTGTGAGCGGGGCAATAAGTTCCTCGATCGCGCCCTGCTGATTCCCACCCTCTCCCAGGAAGATGCCTGCCTTTTCACCGCCGCGATATCATAGGGGGCAAAACTGCGCCCCCTCTTTATGTCTAACCCCACCCTTGCCGCCCTGCAACGCCTCATCGATGTGGTTGCCCAACTGCGATCGCCTCAGGGGGGCTGTCCCTGGGATTTGGCCCAAACCCCCCAAACCCTGATCCCCTACATTATTGAAGAAGCCTACGAAACCGTCGCCGCTCTGCAAACAGGAACCCAGGGGGATATCTGCGAAGAATTGGGGGATCTGTTATTACAGGTGGTTTTACAGGCCCAAATCGCCTCAGAATTTGACCATTTCAGCCTCGCGGAAATTGCCGATGGGATTACCACCAAATTGATCCGCCGCCATCCCCATGTATTTGGGGAGGGAACGGCAACGACGGTGGGGGAGGTGCGGGAAAATTGGCAGGCCATTAAAGCAGCAGAAAAAGGCAATGTGCCTGAATCCGTAAGCGACTCATTTCGCCGCTACGCCCACACATTGCCCCCCCTCATGGCCAGCACGAAGATTTCCCGCAAGGCGGCGGCCTTGGGGTTTGAGTGGGAAACTTTGGAGGATGTCTGGGCCAAGGTGGGGGAGGAATGGGGGGAATTAAAAGAGGCGATCGCCCATAAAGACACCGCCGAACAGGAAGCCGAATGGGGGGATCTCCTCTTTGCCCTGATCCAAATTGCCCGCTGGCAAGGCCTTGATCCCAGTCGCGCCCTCCAAGGCACAAACCAGCGGTTTATCCAACGGTTAGCAATCATGGAAACGGTGGGAGATCGCCCCCTGACAGAATACAGCTTGCCCGAACTGGATCAACTCTGGAACGAAGCCAAACGCCAACTGGGCCAAGGACGGTTTAAGCCCTCCCCGTGATCGCCACCGCCTCAGGATAGGTTACACAATTTGTTAAAATGGGCGGAAATTTGATTCCTCGGGGGCAACGATGGTTAAAGGGAAACGGAAAAAAGTCGAGATCGCCGCTGAACCTGCCGCCCATGCCCTAGCCCTCGGCCAACTCCATGCACAGGTTGCCAAACTTCAAGGCGATCGCCAATGGCTCCTCAAGCAAATTCGCCGCAAACGCACCGAACTCGATAATTTTATGACCCAAATGCGCACCATTGTCACGGAAATGATGGGGCGCGGTGCTCAATTCATGGAGCGGGTGCAAACCCTGGATGAGGAAATCCATCAATTGTTTAATCAGATCTTAACAACGCGCAAATTGGGTAAAAAAAGCCGGGGCAAAATTGAAGATCTTTACCGATCCTTGCAATATCAAGACATTATTAGCGATCGCCCCCTCCCCGGAGAAGAGGACGACGAGGACAATGATTTTGCCACCTTTGTTGAAGAAATGAAAAAACAAGCCCAGGAAGCCTACAGCCGGGGTGAGAGTCCCTCGGAATCCGAGGAAACCGACATTAATTCACGGGATATGCGCCAAACCTTCCTACGGTTAGCCGCCATCTATCACCCCGATCGCGCCACGGATCAGGATACCCAAGCCCAAAACACCGAGATTATGAAGGAAATCAACCGGGCCTATAAAGATGGCGATTTTGCTCGGTTATTAGAATTGGAGCAACAGACCCTCAATGAAATGGTGGAAACCCTCGAAAGTAGTGATGATTTGGAAAAGGCCTGTGCTAAGTTAAAACGGGAAAATCAAAAGCTCCGGGATCAGTATGAAGGCATTAAGCGAGAATTACGCCATCTTCGCAATAATACCCATGAAGGAAATATGGTAAAAAGCTATCGTCAAGCCCAAAAAATTGGCTTAGATATGTTTGCCCAAATGGAGCAGGAAGCCGAGATGGAAGTTGAAAATATGACGAGGGTGCGTGACTTTGTGCAGAATTTTCGGGATCAAAAAATCACGGTGCAAGAATTTCTCCGGGGGCCAGAACCGCAGCGTGTCATGGTAGTCTATCGCTCCAATGGTGAACGGGTGGTGATCCCTATACATCCCGACGTTGAGGACTTTTTCTAAGGTTCTGGGGCGGGTTTGCTGTGGCGCAAGGATGTGGAATAAAGGGCTAAACCGGCCCAAATACAGCCAAAGGTGAGGGCATGGGTGGTGGTGAAGGGTTCGCCATAGAGGACAACCCCGACGAGCAATTGCAGACTGG
>RECT01000344.1 GCA_007693875.1 Spirulina sp. DLM2.Bin59 | reverse complement strand
GGGCATAGCCGCTGAAGTTGAGGGTTTCCCCTTCAGTTTCCAGGCGGTTGAGGCGCAAGGTGACACCATCGAGGTTGAAGCGATCCAGATCCACCATTTCATTGAGGATATCCACGAGGATACCCATGAGAATTTTAGAGAGATCTTGACAATCGGCGGGAATATCCGCCCCGATGAATTCCGGGTCTTCATAGGTGACTCGCCGCCGTTTGGCCAAACCGAGGGCGCAGCTAAAGCTGAGGGGGATGGCCCGGTTGGGGAAGTTGGCCAGGGCTTGGAGTTTGACGCGGTTGGCGGGTAACAGTTGCAGCTTGATCGCCGTGAAGGACACCGGTTCCCCCCCGGAAAGATTGGTGAGCCGTTCATCGGTGAGATTTTCGAGGCGTTGGCGCACCAATTGAGCCGAGAAGGCGTTATTGATATCGGTTTCGGTGAGTTTGATTAAGGCGATCGCCTGGGTGGGTTGGCGCAGGGAAATTTTCCCCTGAAGCACCGAGGCAAAGTCGAGGGCCACCGCATCGGTTTCAAAGCTAATCTCTTCGGTGCGAAAGTCCCGACGGATGACAATGCCACGGCCTTGCATCTTGAAGCTATCGATGCTGCCCTGGAGCAATTTGCTGGGGGGTTGGCAACGTACTTTGACTTCAACGCTATCACTGCGGGTAAATAGGTGGCGCAGAGTATTGCTGGCAACGCTATTGATGAGATCTTCCCCCCAGTCTGAGGTTTGATTAGAGTTCGAGCCGGTAAAGCTACCAAACATAAAACTAAGGTCCGCGCTGCTCACAATATTGGTTACAAATCTTTACTATACTTCTCTATTTGTAACAGAATTTGCGGGGTTCAGCCAGAGGCGGCTTTCCCTGCTCAAAGTTAATAACGCTGTAACCCTTACACCATCAGTGTTAGCGGGATTTTAGGTAATACTGCGCTCCAGAGCCGAAAGGTTCGGGATAATCAATAAATCGTGATCGCGGCGGATCAGGTTCTTCTTTTCCAACTTCGTGAGCACCCGCGTCACCGTCTCCCGGGCCAAACCGCTCAAACTGCTTAACTCCCGGTGGGGCAAGTTGGGAATGGCCAACCCATCACTACTTTCCTGGCCCTGACCTTCAGCGAGAAAGAGGATGGTATCTGCCACCCGCGACACACTATCAGCTTCCCGCAGCCGTAGCCGTCGGTTCACCTGGCGCAACCGCGTCGCCATTAATTGCGCCAGCCGCACCCCTGCTAGGGGTTCAGAATGGATTAGATCCACAAAATCCTGGGCGGGGACACTGCTGATCGTTGTCGAGGTGAGGGTGATCACATCAGTGGAGCGGGGTACTTCTTCCAGGGCGGCCATCTCGCCAAACAATTCCCCCTTGCCGATGATGTTGAGGGTGACTTCCTTGCCATCCAGGTTGTAGGTGCGAATTTTCACCCAGCCATCGACAATAAAATAAACGGAGCCACCCCAATCATTTTCCAGGAGGATGACTTGATTGGAGGGATGGGTACGGGTGACGACGTGACAGGTGGCCTTATCGAGGGCATCGGGGGGAAGTCCCGCGAAAAAGGGCACAGTTTTGATCAACTTGGTGATATCGGCATCTTGTTCACGGGAGGGAAATCGATCATCCATGGGGTAAAGGCAAGGAGTCTGGACGAATAATTAGGAGCGGGAGCGGCAGCCAGGGATGGGGGATCGCCCTGGAGTCATCGCCATGGATTGGGGGGATTCTATCCCTGGGATTTTGCGAAAAGTTAACCGTAATAGTATGAGGAAAGGGTAGCATGGAAGGCGACCCGTTGCACTGGCGGAATTATAGGGGTTGACTGTGACGATTTCCCAAGCTCAGATCCACGCACTGATTGCTGAAATTGACGATCTGTTGATCGCCACCGATGCCAGCACCATTAGCACCGGGGAAATGGCCCTGACCCAACGGGATTTGCTGGAAAAGATTCGTTGGATTTTGGGGGATTGGGGCCGCACGGTTGAAACGACTCCCTTGGCGAATCCTGACCTTGCCCCTGAGGAGCAGAATACAGCCCAAGCCATTGCTCAATCGGTGATGGCACAGTTAAATGTGGAGCGATCGCAATGGCTCCAGCCCCTCCAGTTAGAACTGGAAACCCTGCGGCAACAGCGGGAATCCCTCCTGGGGGAAATCCGCCATCTGGAAACCCAGCAACGACAACTGACCACGGATTTTCTCAACGCCCTGCTCAATCGCTGTAGTGAGGGTCTGCGTCAGGAATTGGGCCAAACCCTGGAGCGGATCCAGATCCAGGCTCTCCCCACCATTGCCGGGGGTGTGCCCCCGAGCCAACAGTGGGATTGGTTGGAACAGTTGCGATCGCTCCAAACCCAATCGGATCAACTACTACGCAGTTTAGATACGACGTTCCATCATGTCTTTGGCAGTTTGGAGCAAGACCTCCACGGCTATCATAAATCCCTTACCGAAGGGATTGCCGCCCTCCATACCCTAGGGCAATATTCCGAAACGCTGATCACCCAGCAACCTCTACCGGCCCTGCCCCAACCCTTGCAATTAGATCCCACGGTACAGCTTGATCCGGTCCTTGTGCCTGTCGTGGCGGAGCCGCCCCAGCCAACCCAAGCCCAAGTAATCGTCCCGCCTCCCCCTGAACCCAAAACCCCCGATGAAGCCTGGGAGGTGTGGGATGAATACCTATTTAATTCCGATGCCTTTGCCAACCCCATCGATCCGCCCATGGTGCTGACGGTTTCTGAGCAGGAACTGACTCCCCCACCCCCCCCAGCGCCTGAACCGCTGATCGTCTCTCCAGATTTAGATCAGGCTTTGTTTGATGGCCTTGAGGATCCCGCTGCGATCGCCCAACCAGATACCCTGCCAACGCTGCCGTCGGAAATTGAGGTTTCTGTGGAAACCATCCTTTTTGATGACTATCTCATTCCTGAAGAGGATGGGGCGATGGATACGGGGTCGGATCCTCTTGCTGAACCTGCCACCAGTCCCCAAACAGCGGCGGTTCCCACCCTGGCAGAAACGATGGCGGTGTTGGCCAATCTCCTCACTCAGGTATCTAGCTCCTCAGAGGCAAGCGGCGATCACGAACCTAGCCGCGATCGCGCACCAATCACCCCCGGGGAAACCCTCCTGGCCACAGCCGAGGTGGAATCCCATAACACCGAAGATTTAGAAGAAGCCCTTTCCCCCGCGCAACTCCAACAACTCAGCGAAGACTTAGCACGGTTTGAAGAAGCAGAGCCGCTACCCAGGGACTGGGGATCAGATCGACCCGATGCCCCCCCCGCAGAAGAGCAAGATGCACCAACGGCGGCAACGTCGCCTGATTCCCCCTCCCCACTTCCCACTTCCCCCTCCCCACTTCCCCCAGAAAACCCTGAATCCCCCCAAACCATTGATGACTTAGGCATTGATGCGATCGCCTCC
>RECT01000471.1 GCA_007693875.1 Spirulina sp. DLM2.Bin59 | reverse complement strand
CCCCAAGCCCGCAAAACCCCCTGGGCGGCCACGCCGCCGGGGGGGCAGCGATTTATTTTTGATGGGGGGACGGGGCTACGGGTTTTGGGGCAATCACTGTTGAGTCAGATGCCCCTAGAGGCACATATTTTTTTCACCCACACCCATTGGGATCATATCCAAGGGTTCCCTTTCTTTACGCCGGCCTTTGTGGGGGGCAATTGCTTCCATATTTATGGGGCGATCGCCCCCAACGGAGCCACGATCAAACAGCGGCACCACGACCAGATGCTCCACCCCAATTTCCCTGTCCCCATTCAGGTGATGCAGTCGAAATTGTGTTTCCACGATGTCACCATTGGGGAAACGATGCAGATCGGGGAGGTGGCCATCGCCACTGCCAAGCTTAACCATCCGGGGGAAGCGGTGGGGTATCGGGTGATGTGGGAGGGGTTAGCGGTGGCCTACGTCACCGATACAGAGCATTTTAGCGATCGCCTCGATCCCAATGTGCTGTTCCTCGCCGACCATGCCGATCTGCTGATCATCGATGCCTGCTACACCGATGAGGAATACCACCACCCCAAAACCAGTAAGGTGGGTTGGGGTCATTCCACCTGGCAGGAGGCGGTGAAGGTGGCCGAGGCGGCCCAGGTTAAGCAGTTGCTGATCTTCCACCATGACCCCCTCCATACCGATGATTTCCTCGATAACATCGGCGCGGAAGTCCAAGCGGTCTTTCCCCAGGGGTCTTTAGCCCAGGAAGGCAAAACCATTGAACTGATTCCCCCGACGCAGCTAGAAAAAATTTGATCTACCATAGGGAGTGGAGAGTCTGAAGATACAGGCCATCCGCGTCGGCGCATCGCCCCCTAACGCTTTACCCTGGTGATTCTATGGCTGGTTTCGGCAATCTTGTTCAAAAAGCTTTTTATCTCGGTGTTGGCCTCGCCTCCTTTGCGGGGGAAAAAGCCAGCAGTCAATTCCAAGAACTCCGCGAACAGGCCCAACTCCTCGCTGAGGAAATGGTGAAGCGGGGGGAATTGCAGTCGGAAGAGGCCGGTAAATTTGTCGATGATCTGATTCAACAGGCCCAAAAGCCCCCGATGACGGAGGGGACAAACCCCCCAGAGCCGGGGCCCCGTCGCATTGAAATCATTGAGGAAGACGACGATCCAGGGGAAAATCCCGATCACGTTGATCACCTGCGGCAACAGGTTCAAGCCCTTCAAGACGAACTGCGCCGCCTGCAATCCTAAACCTCGGCAACCTCTTTAAATCACCATGGAAGATTGGACGAAAGAAATCTGGACATTTTGCACCGATGTTGTCACGGAAATTGAAGATGTGGTGCAGGATCTAACCCATGTTGCCGCAGCGATTAGCCATGAAATCGAAGAAATGACCCCCGCTGATTGGGAGCAGTTCATGGAGGAGCTATGGTCAGAAATCACGGAACCCCAAAACCGGACGCTGGCGGATTGGCTCAATGATGATGACCTCAACAACTTCACCACTGTTGATTGGGTCGCACCGCCCCCCACCTGCCAGGGCTGTGTTAACTACCATGGCCATGTTTATAATAAAAACCTGCTCGTTTGTGCCATTCACCCCCACGGCAAAGGGGATGCCCCTTGCCCCGATTGGCAGGGGCAATGATGTTTTATTTACTGTAAATCCATGTCAGAATCTACTGTGTTTCCGGAAGTTAAATATGGCGAGCGCGAAATTGCCGAAAGTTCGCTAATTACGTTTCCCAACCCCCGCCCGGGCCGTCGCTATACCATCGCCGTCACCCTACCGGAATTTACCTGTAAATGCCCCTTTTCTGGCTACCCTGATTTTGCGACAATTTACGTCACCTACTGCCCCGATCAGCGGGTGATTGAACTGAAAGCGATGAAGTTTTACATCAACAGTTATCGCGATCGCTACATTTCCCACGAAGAAACCGTTAATCAAATCCTCGATGATTTGGTAGCGGCCTGTGATCCCCTGGAGATGACGATTAAGGGGGATTTTACGCCGAGGGGCAATGTCCATACGGTGATTGAAGTCACCCACCACAAGGCTTGAGGGGGAATTTGTAATTTTTTGTAATTTTTTTTAGTTTTTTAATTTTTTTCGCCCCTAGGGTTGGCCTTGGGCAGCAAGGGCGATCGCCTCGGGATAAATCCGATGCTCTTGGCGTTGGATGCGGGCATGGAGGGTTGTGGCGGTATCCTCGGGGAGGATGGGGACGGCGGCCTGCATGATAATCGGGCCGCTATCGACTTCGAGGGCGGCAAAATGTACGGTACAGCCGGTAATTTTGACACCTGCCGCCAGGGCCTGCTCCACGCCATGGATACCGGGGAAACTGGGGAGCAAACTGGGGTGAATATTTAAAACACGGTTGGGGTAGGCATCCAGGAGCACCGCCGTCACAATGCGCATCCACCCCGCCATAATCACCCATTCCACATTGTGCGCCTGCAAAACTTTGACAATTTCCCCATCGAGGTCTTCCCGGTGGGGGTAGTGGCGATGGTTGAGGAGGACGGCGGGGACGTGATATTGGGCAGCCCGCTCGGCGGCCCTGGCCTTGGGGTTGTTGTAGATCAACACCTGAACTTGAGCATTGAGGGTTTGGGCGGCAATGGCCTGGGCGATCGCCTCAAAATTACTGCCACTCCCGGAAGCCAAAACCCCCAACCGTAACCGCTGCGGGAGCCGTAAATCCGCCGCCGCCACTGGGGGCGAAATCAACTCTGCCCCTGTCCGTTCCGTAACCACCTCTGCCATACCCGCCCCAATCAATTTGCGCCTACATTGTTCCCTATCCTACATCTCGTCGCGGCAAACTCGCCCGTAGCAACTTCTGCTCAACGGCGAGAATTTGTTGACGGATCTCCAGTACGGTATCCCGCTCCACGGAAATGGCCATAATGCCAGCGGTAATTAACCGCTCCAAGTTGGCCGGGCTGAGGTGCAGTGTTGAGCTACAGAGGGAGGTGGGCAAGTTGAGATCATTGGCATTGTCAATCAGCGATTCTAGGGCGGCCCAAAGGGCAGGATGATCATCCAAATCCGCTGCGGCTAAGACCCCAGAACCCGGCTCTACCCCGAGCAATAATTGGGCTAAATCCCGCGGCCCGATGGCCACCCCCTGAACCCCCGCTGCGGCATAGTCTGGCAACTGAAATAGCACCGAGGGGACTTCCGCCATTAACCACAGTTGAAAATCCCCATTGGTGAGCAGGCCAACGGCGGCAACGCGATCGCGGGCTGCCTGCCATTCCGCCACAGACCGCACAAAGGGCAAAATCAGCCGCAGGTTGCCATACTCAGCCTGAAGCTGTTGGAGGGCGAGGAGTTCCCCCTCAAAGAGGCTGGGGTTATAGCCATAGACCGCCGTTCCCCGCACTCCTAGGGCGGGATTGATCCCTGGGGGGGGAGGGTGGGGGGGG
>RECT01000077.1 GCA_007693875.1 Spirulina sp. DLM2.Bin59 | reverse complement strand
ATCACTCTAGAAGAGGGCGCAAACGTTGAGGGCGCAAACATTGCGCCCCTACAAAACCCCGTAGGGGCGCAACCCTTGCGCCCCATCCCCCTACAAGACCTATTCCCCCAAGGCATCACTTACGCCCCCAACTGCCAACTCCTCCAACAGGCCAAAAAACGCATCAACGAACGCCCCGACTTTAATCACCTCTTCGCGATCCAAAACCCCACCCAAGACAACCAGATCAAATTTACCGATATCGAAGTCGAAGCCATCCAAACCCTGTTTAACCCCCAGCAAGTCCTCAAACATGATCAAGCCGAAAAAGCCGCCATTGATGCCGAAACCCTGAAAAACGCCCACTGCGCCCACTTCTCCTGTCACGGCTACTTCAACTTTGAAAACCCCCTCAAATCCGCCCTCATTCTCGCCCAAAGCGAATTTACCCCCCCACCCCAACCCGACGACACCACCCGCTACCTCCCCCTCAAAAAGGTCAAATTCCTCGACCTGCAAAAATGCCTCACCCTAGAAGATATCCTCCGCCTTGACCTAGGCAACTGCCGCCTCGTCACCCTTTCCGCCTGCGAAACCGGCATCACCGACATCTCCTCCAGCAGCGATGAATATATCGGCCTCCCCAGCGGCTTCATCCTCGCCGGTTCCCCCAACGTGATCAGCACCCTCTGGACAGTAGACGACCTCTCCACCGCCCTCCTGATGATCCACTTCTACCAAAACCTCCAACAAGGGCAAACCGTCCCCCTCGCCCTCCGCGCCGCCCAAAACTGGCTCCGCAGCAGCACCGCCCAAGACCTCAAAAATTGGTCAGCCACGATCTCCGCATCCCTCAAAAAATCCGTTGATGAACACCTAGCATCATGCGGCCCCAATCGAACCCCCTACCGCTCCCCCTTCTACTGGGCTGCCTTTTGCGCCATTGGAGCCTAAGACTCACCTCAGAGCATGGCACAATGGAAAAACGACACCCCGATCCACTGGAGGTTAAAGCTAAATGACCCAAACAGCGATCGCCCTCCCCATGGAAAAAATTGCTAAATTTTGCCAACAGTGGAACGTGATCGAGTTCGCCTTATTTGGCTCAATTCTGCGGGATGATTTTCGAGAAAATAGTGATATTGATATCATGGTGCAATTCCATCCCCATGCTCACCCCACCCTCTTTGATCTAGCAGAAATGGAAGCAGAGCTAAAACAACTCTTGCATCGCAACGTTGACTTAATCACCCGCAAAGGCATTGAAAATAGTCGCAACTATCTACGTCGTCAAGCCATTCTTGATTCAGCACAGGTGATTTATGGAACGAGATAAACAATCTTTGCTTGATATGTTGCAATCTGCTGAAATTGTGATGGAGTATATTTCAGAGCGATCGCAAACAGACTTTACCACAGATTTACAATTACAAGATGCTATCATGCGTCGATTATCCATCATTGGTGAAGCCGCAAAACGAATTTCTCAGACCACTCGCGATCAATTAAGTACCATTCCTTGGTTCGCAATTAATGGTATGAGAAATCGTCTGATTCATGAGTATGATGGTATTGATCTTGATATTGTTTGGGACACTACCATTAAAAACCTACCCATTCTCATCATAGAACTCAAAAAAGTTATTAGTGATAATCCCTAAAACTTACCCATCTTCAACCCCTTAAAAATCATGGTCACAATCCCACAGCTTATCGCCATCCTTCCAAAATTTTTACGCGAAAAACCCCATGCTCTCACCACTGAAACCCTCGCAGCCCTTGACCAAATTCTAGCCACCCTTGACAACACATCAGATACAGAAATAGTCAAGGCAATGACCCAGTGGTTTCAGAGTCATTCTGATGATGAAGGTGAAAGCCTTGATGGTTTTGTTGCCACTAATCGGGAAATTAGTAATCAATCTGCCCCACCGGATAATACAGAAGCAGAGATTCGGCAAAATCTCTTTGAAGCCTGCCAAGTGCGCCAAAATCAACAAGAGAACCCACCCCCCCCAAATGATAACTAAAATTTATGCTCCTAATATCCATTGCTTCGTCTTTCAACGGTTAGCAGACAATCCTAATCGTCTCTGGGATTATTACGAGAACGAAATTAAACCAAAATTTGATCTGGATTCACTCAAAATCAAAGACAATATTGCCCCCGACCAAAAAGCCTATCTTAATCCCCATAGCCCCGACCAGATTTTTCAAGAATTAAAGGGCAAACTATCAAAACATTCTATTACCGGGTTAGCTTGCCCCCTCCTCCTTTATGATAGCTATGGCCTCGCCCTTAACCTGCGGATTCCTGAAAAACAAGACAATCAACCCACCGATCCCGTTGATTTAGGGATTTTTGCCCAGTTTAACCCAAACCAGATTTTCTGCCCTGAACAATTTAACAGCAACCTCGGCCAAACGATTCTCCTCACCGCTTGGCTGATTCACCCCGAACAACATCAACGGGAAAATTGGCCCAAGATTGCCCATCAAATCATCAAAAATTTTCTAGGGGATCAAACTGTCCCGCCCCTGTATCAATCTGGGCAACTGTTCGGTAGCCCCATTTATGAATATGGTTCTCCGAAAACTACCAATCCTCAGGGGAAAATTGCCCATTATTTGGTTTGGCTGTTTATTGATGACACCGCCGATCATTGCTTAGGATCATGTTATCTAGATTTGATCGATCTGTGGTTCTATCGCCAGAAAATTACCACCGCTTACCACTATAGCCGCCTAGAATTTGCGGAACTTAAAGAACAATATGAGGAAATTAGGCAAAATGTGCGGATGATTCATCAAAATCTACCAGATTTTGACAAAAATCCTCAATTGTCCCAACAGCATCTAAAAAATCTCAAGCAAAACCTGAAAACCTTACCCAAGCTAGATCTAGACTATACGGATAAACTCACACCATTTCAGAATCGCGCCCTCACCCTCGAAATTAATACCCACGATTATCAGGTTAAACTAGAGCGGATTGCCGCCCAAACCAGCCCCCAGGATTTAACAATCCTTGCGGTGTTTGGCGAGAAAATTGCCGTCACCTTTCAGCGTCAAATTGCCGATGATTTGGGGTATTTTGATCGGGGTTCCCATTTGGTGGAAAAAGCGATCGCCTCCATTCGTGGCATCGTCGAAATTGACCAAGCAGAATGCGATCGCACCCTCCAAGACCATATTCAAGCCATCGGTGTGGGCATTGCCGCAGGGGCGATCGCCGCCTCCACTTCAGCCCTCATGCTAGAGCCTTGGCATTCCCCCCAGGGGGAAAAACTGGAATCCCCGATCGCCCTTCCCCATCCCCTGCTGATCGCCCTGGTTTTCAGCGCATTCTGTTCCGGGGGGGCGTGGTGGATTGCCCAATGGTGGATTAAACGGCAACGACGGCACGAGTAAAAACCCGGGTTGCTGCGGGCCAATACGCCCCCAAAACCCGGCCT
>RECT01000392.1 GCA_007693875.1 Spirulina sp. DLM2.Bin59 | reverse complement strand
GGGGGGGGGGGGGGGGGGGGGGGGGGGGGGGCGGGGCGGGGGGGGGGGGGGGGGGTCGGCTTGACGTGGAGCGGGCGCGGGTTGTGGGGCAGGAGCCGCCGATCCCTGCTGGGGAGCGGGGGCTGACCGAGGAGCTTGGCGTGGTGCCGGCGCTGACTGTTGGGGGGACTGCGTTTCAATCCGTCGGTAATAACTTTGCTTAGGTTTAATCGGCTCCGGCTCAATGGTGGCCTCTCGACCCGTTAGTTTTTCCGGTCGCTCCGGAAAATCAACCGTGGGTAGATTTGCCGTGATTTCTGCCATGAAAATTTGCCAGAGCGTCGCCGCTGTAGCGCTAGCCCCTGTGGTGGCGGTGTTGTCATCATTGCCTAACCAGGCTCCCGCCACCACCTGGGGAATATATCCCACAAACCACAGATCGCGATAATCATCAGAAGTGCCGGTTTTACCCGCCACAGGGCGATCCAGTTGGGCATTCGTCCCGGTTCCGGACCGCACCACACTTTGCAGCATCCAGGTCATAATCGCCGCTGAGTCAGGATCGAGGACGTTGGTCGCCTCCGACTTGACGGTATAGATCACTTCCCCATTACGATCTAAGATGCGGGTGATGCCATGAACGGGGTAATGGTTGCCTTGATTGGCAAAGGTGCCATAGGCGCTGGTGAGCTCTAGCAAACTCACCTCGGATACACCGAGGGCCAGGGAATAGGTTGGCTCTAGGGGGGAGGTAATGCCCATTTTTTTCGCCACCTCAATCACTGGGTTCCAACCCACCTCAATTAAAGCCCGCACCGCAGGCACATTGAGGGATTGGGTGAGGGCATTGATCATAGAAACATTACCCCGATACCGTTGATCATAGTTTTTCGGCTCGTAGCCATCAACGACATAGGGGGCATCGTTATAGGTTTTGTAGGGGGAGAAGCCGGCGGCGATCGCCGTTGCATAGACAAAGGATTTAAACGTTGAACCCGGTTGCCGTTGCGCCTGGGTGACGCGGTTAAACTGGCCGTTTTGCTCCTCGTTGTTATAGTCCTTACCCCCCACCATGGCCTTAATCGCCCCCGTGCGGGGGTCAATGGCTACCAAGGCCGCCTGTTGAAAGCCTTGGCGCTGACCATAACGCTCCGCCACCAATGCCACCGCTGCCTCAGCGGCCTGTTGCCATTCCAGATCGAGAGTGGTTTCCACCGTTAACCCACCAGCGGCAATTTGCTGATCAGAAAGGATGTTCCGCAGTTGGTCTTGAATATAGTCTGTGAAGTAGGGAACCTGACGGTTAAAGCGTTTAGGCTGTTGGGGATTGAGGGTTAATGGTGAGGCGATCGCCTGGTCATATTCCCTTTGCTCCATAAAACCCTGATCATAAAGCTGTTTCAAGACGCGATTGCGTTGGGTTTTCGCCGCCTCGCTATTCACCAAGGGGGAATAGGCACTGGGGGCCGGCGTAATCCCCGCCAGGGTTGCCGCCTCTGCCATCGTTAACTCATCCACAGCCTTGCCGAAATAGACCCAAGCCGCATCGGCCACCCCATAGGCCCCAGATCCGAGGTAAACCAAATTTAAATACCGTTCGAGGATTTCCTCTTTGCTATACTGGGCTTCGATTTTTTGAGCAATTCGCATTTCCCGGAGTTTACGATTCACCTCCCGGTCTTGATTAAGATAGACGATCCGGCTCAACTGTTGCGTAATCGTACTCCCGCCTTCCACCAGATCTCCAGCGCGAAAATTAGCCCAACCCGCCCGTAAAATCCCCCAATAATCCACGCCACTGTGGTTTAAAAAGCGGCGATCTTCGCTGGCAATAAAAGCCTGAACCAAGGGCTCAGGAATAGCATCAATGGCTAATTCTTCATGGCTAATGGGCCCCATTTCCTGCAACACCGCTCCATCCATCGCCACCACCCGCATCGTCTCTTCGCGGGTATAGGTCATCACCTCATCAACGGTTTCCGGAAGCTGTGACTCCAAAACCTGCCATTGGTCGTAAAGATAGGCAGAGCCACCGCCCACGCCCCCCATGGCCACAATCAACACCCAAAACCAAACCCGCCGATAAACGGGACGATGGGGGGATTTTCCCTTGCCCTGACGCTTGGAGACAGGTTCCACAGGCGCTGTTGCCTCCGGCTGGGGCACCGGGGGTTTTGGTTTTGCTATGGTTTTCTCATGAGGCTTTTGGATAAACTTAGACACACCAACTCCTGAGCTACGCCACCAATCATCACGTCCTTTAGATTAACCTGTTCAGATTAAAGCTGCCAAGTTGTCACTGCAGCCCATATCCTGAAACCAAGCGCCGACCTGATGAAGCGCAGTTAACGCAATTTTTGTTGCGCACCGTAGCGCAATAAATGCTCTAACCCGATCAGGTGATTTTCCCACACCTGTTGTCGATAGTTGGAGGTCATGCCCTGGCGCTCGGGCTGACTTAAGTAGGTTCTTAAACTGCGTAATGCCCCTTGGGCTTGCCGCAGGTTTTGGCTGGAGGGATTGCGGGCTAAGTTGGCCAAACTGGTTTCGAGGCGATCGCCATAATTCCCCCAATCCTCCAAGGCCGCTGGTTCTAATTGAATCTCTCCCGTGGTCAGCAAATACTGCCATTCCCGTTGCAGGGACTGATAACGGAGATGGGCAGCTTGGAAGGGGCGGCGATGGGCCACCGGTTCCGGATTTGTGGCGGTGCGCCGTCCCTGAATGCGATTTAACGTGGTTTGGAGGTTGAGGCTGAGGTTTTCGGCGGCAAAAAAGGCATAGCCGCCTGTGGCCGCATCCCGCAGCAGTTGTACCTGGTCGAGGGCAACCACCGTCGGCAATTGCAGGAGGCGAATCCCTGGCATCAGCAATGTGCCGCTGTTGACGCCATGGCCAATGACCGGCTGGGTCAGGGCTTGAAATTCACGGGTATCGCGGGCATAGGTCATGGGGGTGAGCAGGTCAATGTGGCCCGCCTGGAGCCAAGCCTCCCAATTTTGCTGCAAACGCACTAAGCGGGTTTGGGTGGGCATCGGGAACACCGCCGCCGAAATCAGCACATCGGGGTGTTTCGGTTTCACGGCATGATGGACTTCCTCCACAAAGGAACTGATTTGGCCAATCCGAAACTGCGTCCACCGGGGCCAGAGGGGATCACCGGGACGAACCGCCAGGGGATCCACCCCGTACTGCCGGGAAAACTGCCGTCGGGATTCTAGGCCAAACCCGTAGTCTTGGTTGAGATGGGGATCTTGGAAGGGATACCGCACATAGTCAAGATGAATGCCATCAACACCATACTGAGTAATCACTTCATCGATGAGGCGGAGGAGATAACGGCGCACCTCTGGGTGAGCAGGGTCAAAAAAGACTTTGCCGGAGCCAGGTTCGTAGGGGTTGCCCTGGCGATCAGTGGCGATCCAATCAGGATGTCGGGTGAGGACGGGGCCGAG